>NZ_JBVVPP010000008.1:0-147265 GCF_055811315.1 Bradyrhizobium sp. MI1.4
GCGCGGCGCCCCCCAAATAACTGGTGGTTTTTTTTTTCTCCGCGCCCCCCCCACACCCGCGGGTGGCCGGGTCCCCCCCCCCACGACACCGAATGCTTGGCACGAACCTCGCCGTCTCACGCTTTCGCCGCCAGCCACGCCAAAATCATCTCCACGATCTGTGCCCTGCTGTTTGCCGGCACGTCGGCCTCGCTGAGGTCGCGGTCGAATAGGGCACCGATCTGGTTCGGCCAGGTCGTCAACGAAGGCGTCGAAGCTCGCCACCTCTCGTCCGGCAAGCGGCTGCGACATGGGCTGCAGTGCAACCAGCAGGGGCGGGCATGACGCCTGCGCAGGGTGCGAGGAGCCTTTCGATCTTGCGCGCCCTGTCGGCCTGTCCTACGCCAGCTCCGAGCAAAATTTCGCGAAGCTGCGAAACGCATCGCCAAAGCCTTGAGGGAGCCGTCATGACCATTCGCAACGCCCGCACCGGGGGCCAGATCCTGATCGATCAGCTCGTCGCCCAGGGCGTCGAGCGCGTCACCTGCGTGCCGGGCGAGAGCTATCTGGCGGCGCTGGACGCGCTGCACGACAGCCCGATCGACGTCATGATCTGCCGCGCCGAAGGCGGTGCGGCGATGATGGCGGAAGCCTATGGCAAGCTCACCGGGCGTCCCGGCGTCTGCTTCGTCACCCGCGGCCCCGGCGCCACCAATGCGAGCCACGGCGTCCACATCGCGATGCAGGATTCCACGCCAATGATCCTGTTCGTCGGTCAGGTCGACACCGGCATGCGCGAGCGCGAGGCGTTTCAGGAACTCGACTACAAGGCGGTGTTCGGCACCATGGCGAAATGGGCGGTCGAGATCGATCGTCCCGACCGGATTCCGGAGTTGGTCGCGCGCGCTTTCCGCGTCGCCATGCAGGGCCGCCCCGGTCCCGTGGTGATCTCGCTGCCCGAGAACATGCTGACCGAGACCGCAGCCGTTGCGGACGCCATGCGCATCGAGCCGGCGGTGAGCTGGCCGGCGCCTGCCGATATCGAGCGCGTCGGCGCCATGCTTGCGAGCGCCAAGGCGCCGCTCGTCATTCTTGGCGGCTCGCGCTGGACGGATGAAGCGACCCGGAGCATCGCGCGCTTTGCCGAGCGGTTCGACCTGCCGGTCGCGACCTCGTTCCGCCGGGCCTCGCTGATCGACGCCGATCACTCGCATTATGCCGGCGATCTCGGCATCGGGCCGAGCCCGGGCCTGAAGGCGCGCATCGACCACGCCGACGTCATTTTGCTGATCGGCGGCCGCATGTCGGAAATGCCGTCCTCATCCTACACGCTGCTCGACATTCCGACCCCGCGGCAGAAGCTGATCCACGTTCATCCCGGCTCGGAAGAGCTCGGCCGCATCTATCAGCCTGAGCTCGCGATCCAGGCCACGCCCGCCGCCTTCGCGGCCGCGGTCGAGACGCTGAAGCCGGCAGGCGCCGTTGCCTGGAAGGGCGAGGCCGCCAAGGCGCATGCCGACTATCTCGCCTGGACCGAAAAGGCGCGCGAGCTGCCGGGCACGTTCCAGTACGGCCAGGTCATGACCTGGCTGCGCGATCGCCTGCCCAAGGACGCGATCGTCTGCAACGGCGCCGGCAACTACGCCGGCTGGATCCATCGCCATCATCGCTTCCACAGCTTTGCCGCCCAGCTCGCGCCGACCTCGGGCTCGATGGGATATGGCGTGCCGGCGGCGGTGCTCGCGAAACGGCAATATCCGGATCGCACCGTTATCGCGTTCGCTGGCGACGGCTGCTTCCTGATGAACGGGCAGGAATTCGCGACTGCCGTGCAATACGATGCGCCGCTCGTCGTCATCATCGTCGACAATGCGCAATACGGCACCATCCGCATGCACCAGGAGCGCGACTATCCGGGACGCGTGGTCGGCACCCAGCTCAAGAACCCGGATTTTGCGATGTACGCAAAAGCGTTCGGCGGCCATGGCGAGCGCGTCGAGCGCACCGAAGAGTTCGCGCCGGCGTTCGAGCGTGCGCTCGCCTCGGGCAAGCCGTCGATCCTCCACTGCATCATCGATCCGCGCGCGATGTCGGTCGGCAAGGACTTCGCCCCTGCGGTGAAGGCTTAAGCGATGTCGGAGGGCCGCCACGTCGCCATCATCGGTGCCGGCGCGGTCGGCGTGATCAGCGCCATCGAGGCGCTGCGCGAGGGATATCGCGTCACGCTGATCGACGCCGGCGAGCCCGGTGGCGAACAGGCGGCGAGCTACGGCAATGCCGGCTGGCTCTCTTCGCATTCGGTAATCCCGCCGGCCGAGCCCGGTGTCTGGAAGAAGGTGCCGGGTTATCTGGTGGACCCGCTCGGGCCGCTCGCGATCCGCTGGTCTTATCTGCCGAAGGCGCTGCCCTGGCTGGTCAAATATCTGCTCTCGGGCTGGACCGAGGCGCGGGTCGAGACGACGGCCTTCGCGCTGCGCGGCCTCCTGAAGGACGCGCCGCAGTTGCACAGGAAGCTCGCGGAGGAGGCGGGCGTCCCTGAATTGATCGAGCGTAACGGCGTGATGCATGTCTTCCCGTCACGCGGCAATTTCGACAACGATCTCGGTTGGCGCGTGCGCAAGCGCGTCGGCGTCGAATGGCTTGAGCTTTCGTCCGACGAGATGCGTCAACGCGAGCCCGATTTGCATCCGCGCTACACTTTTGGCGTGGTGGTGGAGGAGGCCGGGCGCTGCCGCGATCCCGGTGCCTATGTCGCGGCGCTCGCGCAACATGCCCTAGCAAGCGGCGCCAAGCTCGTGCGGGCCAAGGCAATTGGGCTGAAGCTATCCGGCAACAAGCTCGTGGCTGTCCTGACCGAGACCGGCGAGATTGCGTGCGATGCCGCGGTGATTGCCGCCGGTGCGCATTCGAAGCGGCTCACGGCGTCCATCGGCGATCCGCTGCCGCTTGAGACCGAGCGCGGCTATCACGTCATGATCGAGAATCCGGAATCGGGGCCGCGCAGCTCGATGATGGCCTCGGATGCGAAGATGGTGGTGAACTGGACCGACAAGGGTTTGCGCGCCGCCGGCACGGTCGAGATCGCCGGCCTCGAGGCCGCACCGAACTGGAAGCGCGCCGAGATCCTGCGCAACCATCTCGTCAGCATGTTCCCGAAACTGCCCACGGACATTCCGGCTTCGCGTATCAAGACCTGGTTCGGCCATCGGCCGAGCATGCCGGACGGACGTCCCTGCATCGGTTACGCGCGGGCCTCGCGTGACATCGTCTATGCCTTCGGCCACGGCCATATCGGCCTGGTCGGCTCGGCCCGCACCGGTCGTCTCGTCGCCCAGCTTCTGAGCGGCAAGCCGCCGGAAATTCCGCTCGCACCGTTTTCGCCCGATCGTTTTCTCTGAGATCGCATCATGACCGCTCCAGCCAACTCGTCCCCCCGAATAGCCCGCGGCGGCAAGGCCATCTATGGAGCGCCGCTCGGCATCCTGATGCTGGAGGCGCGCTTTCCCCGCATTCCCGGCGACATGGGCAACGGCGCCACCTGGCCCTTCCCCGTGCTCTATCGTGTGGTGAGCGGGGCTTCGCCCGAGAAGGTGGTATTGAAGGGCGCCGCCGGTCTGCTGCCTGATTTCATCGACGCGGCAAAGGACCTGGTGCGGCTCGGGGCCGAGGCCATCACCACCAATTGCGGCTTCCTCTCGCTGTTCCAGAAGGAGATCGCGGCCGCGGTCGGCGTTCCCGTTGCGACCTCGTCACTGATGCAGGTGCCGTGGGTGCAGGCGACCTTGCCGCCGGGCAAGCGCGTTGGCCTCGTCACGGTATCCGGTTCGACCTTGACGCCGGCCCATCTCGCAGGCGCCGGCGTGCCGCTCGATACGCCGCTGGTCGGCACCGAGCACGGCAAGGAATTCTTCCGCGTCTTGATCAAGGCCGAGAAGGAGGACATGGACATTGCGCAGGCCGAACGTGATGTGGTCGAGGCCGGCAAGGAGCTGATCGCCAGGAACCCGGATGTCGGCGCGATCGTGCTGGAATGCACCAACATGCCGCCTTATGCAGCGGCGCTTCAGGCCGAGGTCGGACTGCCCGTCTACGATATCTATTCCATGATCACCTGGTTTCATGCCGGGCTGCGGCCGCGCCAGTTTGGCTAGAGGTCGAGAAGTTGTCTATGACTCCTCTTCCTTCTCCCCGTGCGGGAGAAGGTGGCGCGAAGCGCCGGATGAGGATATCTCTCCGCGCATATGGATGCGGATGAGTTCGCGGAGAGATACCCCTCACCCAAATGAGTTTGTATCTGTCAGCGGTGATGTCCTCTCCCGCAAGGGGAGAGGGCGCAGCCATGCGCATCGTGCGCTGTCCCACCGGCAGCGGAAGAGGCAGCTATACAATCCCTCGATACCTGATCGCGCCAGACGGTCAGAGCTTTGGCGCCTGAACATCGCTAGAGTGCCTCTCGAAATCCACGGAGACCAGCGGTGCACAGCCTTCAATCCAATCCCGACACGCGCGCAGACGATTGGCCGTCCGAGCTCTACCGCATCCTGAAAGCCGCCGACGTGCGGCAGATGTTCTACGTTCCCGATGCCGGTCACAGCCAGCTCATCCGCCTGTTCTCCGCCGACCGCGACGTCACCACCAACGTGCTGACGACGGAAGAGGAGGGCGTCGCCATCGCCGCAGGCGCCTGGCTCGGCGGCCAGCGTAGCGTGCTCTTGATGCAGTCGAGCGGGGTCGGCAATTGCATCAACATGCTGTCGCTGTCGGCGATCGGACGATTTCCACTGCTGATGCTGGTGACGATGCGCGGCGAATGGGCCGAGTTCAATCCCTGGCAGGTGCCGATGAGCCGTGCGACGCAGCCCTCGCTGGAAGCGATTGGTTTGAAGGTGATGCGCGCGGAGACGGCGGAGGATCTGGTCGAGACCGTGGAATCGGCCGCAGCGCTCGCCTACGATTCCGATCAGCAGATCGCGGTGCTGATCGGGCAACGCCTGATCGGCAAGAAGAAGTGGTGATGCCAATGCAAGCTCAGCTCGACCGCCGCGCCGCCGTCGCCGCGCTCCTGAAGAATCGCAAGGACACGCTGGTCGTGTCCGGCCTCGGCTCGCCGACCTATGATCTTCATTCGGTCGGCGACCATGACGGCAATTTCTATCTCTGGGGCGCCATGGGCGGCGCCGCGCTGATCGGGCTTGGCCTCGCGCAAGCCCAGCCGGGAAAGCGCGTCCTCGCTTTGACCGGGGATGGCGAGCAATTGATGGGCCTCGGCGGCATCGCCACCATCGGCGTCGCGCGCCCGCGCAATCTCGACATCGTCGTGATCGACAACCAGCATTTTGGCGAGACCGGTATGCAGGCCAGCCACACCGGGCGCGGCGTCGATCTCACTGCGATCGCTGTGGCCTGCGGCTTTGCCGCGACCGGGACCGTGCGGACGCTCGAGGAGGTGGAACGTCTGGCGACGCAGCTCGACGAGCCGGCCGATGGCCCGCGCCTTTTTGTCATCAAGGTTCTGGCCGAAAATCCGCCGCGCTCGCTACCCTCGCGCGATGCCGTCTTTATCAAGAACCGGTTCCGTGCTCATCTTAGCTTCGCGTCGGTCTGAGCCGGGTTTCTCGCCCGGCGACAGTCTGCTATCGGAGCAGCTACTCTGGAGTGAGACCATGAAACTATCCGGCAAGGTCGCCGCCATCACCGGCGCGGCGCGCGGTATCGGCAAGGCTTGCGCAAAGCGATTCCTGGACGACGGCGTCAAGGTCGTCATCTCGGATGTCGATGCCGAGGGCTTGGCCGCGACGGCCGCCGAACTCGCGCGACCGGATGCCTTGCGCACTGTCGTCGGCAATGTCGCAAAGCGTGCCGATGTCGACCAGCTGGTCGCAACTGCCGCAAAAGAGTTCGGCCGGCTCGATATCATGGTCAACAATGCCGGCGTCGCTCGCAACCGGGACCTCCTGGAGATCTCCGAAGAAGAATTCGATGAAATCATCGGCATCAACCTGAAGGGCGCGTTCTTCGGCGTGCAGGCGGCGGCGAAGCAGATGATCGCGCAAGGCGGCGGCGGGGTCATCATCAACATGTCCTCGGTCAATGCACTGCTGGCAATCCCGGCGCTTGCGACCTACGCCATGTCCAAGGGCGGCATGAAGCAGCTCACCTCGGTCGCTGCCGTCGCACTCGCTCCGCACAATATTCGTGTCGTCGCGGTCGGGCCGGGCACGATTCTGACCGACATGGTGGCATCGTCCATCTACACCTCGGAAGATGCCCGCAAGACCGTGATGTCACGCACGCCGGCCGGCCGTGGCGGCGAGCCGAGCGAAGTTGCCTCCGTCGTCGCGTTTCTTGCGAGTGACGATGCGTCCTACATCACGGGGCAGACGATCTATCCAGATGGTGGGCGGTTGATTCTGAATTACACGGTGCCGGTGAAGTAGATCACTCCGCCGCAGCCGTCATCCCGTGACCCAGTCGTTTCGAAATGCCGCCCGCGCAATCGCGTAGCGCATGGGCGATCGGGCTGTCCCAGCGCGCGTCAAAAGTGCCTTCCGGCCCCATCGCGGTGATTACCAGCGCGACATGGCCGGAATGATCGAACACCGGCGCAGAGAATGCGTTGACGCCGGGCAGGGGGTCGCCGAGCGCGCGGGCGAGGCCGTGCTTGCGGACCTCTGTGAGCATCTCAGTGACCTTCGCGCCTTTCACGGCGCGCTTCGGATTATAGCCGACGCCATGACGATCGAGGCCGCTTTCGAGCGCGGCGTTGATCGTCTTCTCCGGCAGGAAGGCCGCAAAGGCGCGGCCCGTGGCCGTCTCCAGCAGCGCCATCACCGAACCGGCGCGCATCACGATGTGAACGGGCTGGCCGGGTTCTTCGAGCTGCACCACGGTCGGGCCGTGCGTGCCCCAGACCGCGAGCGAGACCGCATGCCCGATCTGGCTTGCGAGCGCCGCGATCTTCGGTCCTGCGATGCGTACGCCGGACAGTCGGCGCAGGCTGATCAGGCCGAGCTCCAGCGCCAGCGCGCCGATCTCGTAACGGCCGGTGGTCTCGTCCTGCTCGATCAGGCCGATGCGGGAGAAGCTGGCGAGATAGGGATGCGCTTTGGCCGGCGTCATGCCGGCCTCGCGCGCGAGATCGCGCAGCATCATCGGCTCGCCGCATCTTGCAAGCGCGCGGAGCAATTCTCCGCCGACCTCGATCGACTGGATGCCGCGGCTCTCTCTTTTCATGCGCCTCCTGGCGTGGCTTACGCCGCGTTGCGCTTGGCGGCGCTGTCGGCGAGATGACGGCCGGCAATGTAGCCGAAGGTCAGCGCCGGCCCAAGCGTGATGCCGGCGCCCGGATAATTGCCGCCCATGATGCTCGCCATGTCGTTGCCGGCGGCATAGAGCCCGGGAATCACCCGTCCCTCCGCATCGAGCGCCCGCGCGTTCTCGTCGGTGACGATGCCGGCATAGGTGCCGAGATCGCCGACCACCATCTTGATGGCGTAGAACGGGCCGTTCTCGATCGGTGCGACGCAGGGGTTCGGGCCGTGCAGCGCATCGCCCTGGTAGCGGTTATAGGCCTTTGAGCCCTTGCCGAAGGCGGCGTCGTGTCCCTGTGGTGCGGTCGCATTGAACTGCTTGACGGTCTCGGTAAACGCGCTGGCATCGATACCCGCTTTTGCCGCGAGTGCCTCCAGTGTCTCGCCGCGCATGAGATATCCCGTCTTGAGGTGATGACCCAGCGGCATCGGGAACGGCGGCACGCAGCCGAGGCCGTATTTGCGCAGGGTCTGGTGATCGCAGATCAGGTACGCCGCGATCTCCTCGCCGGGTTTCGCCGCCTTGACCATGGCCTGGACGAAGTCGTGATAGGAATTGCCCTCGTTGGCAAAGCGCTTGCCGTCACGCATCACCGCGATCACGCCGGGTTTGGCGCGGTCGATGAAATGCGGCATCACGCCGTGTGAGCCGTCCTTGCGCTTGGTGACCGAGACCGGGACCCAGGCTGCCGCGTTCGGCAGCCTGTCCTCGACATGTCCGCCGGCGCGTTCTGCGAGCCGCAGCCCATCGCCGGTGTTGCCGGTCGGTCCCGGCGAAAAATGCTCGTTCCCGGTCGGCGCGTGCGGGAACATCTTCTTGCGCCGTTCGACATCATGCGGGAAACCGCCGCAGGCGAGCACGACGCCTTGTCTCGCACGAATGCGGACGTCGCGTCCGTCGCGGGCGACAATGGCGCCCGTGACAGTGCCGTTCTCGACAGTGAGCTCGCGCACCGGCGAGGACAGCCACATCGGTATCTTCAGGTCCTGGGCCGATTTTGCCAGGCGCCCGGCGAGCGCATTGCCGTTGGTCAGCGTCATGCCGCGGCCATAGCGCAGTACGTCCATCAGATGCCGCGACAGGCGCTTTGCGACATAGACCGCCGAGCTTAGGGACTTCGTCGCGCGCATGAAATGGACGATGTCTTTGCCGGATCCGAGCATCATGCCGAATACGGTCAGCTCGGGCAGGGGCATGCCGAGGGTCTTGATCTGGTCGCCGAGTTCGCGGCCGTCGAACGGGCGCGCCACCATCGAACGACCACCCTGGGCGCCGCCGGGCGCCTCGGCGTGGTAGTCCGGGAACACCAGCGGCATGTCGAAACGGAGCGCCGTCTTGCTGGTGAAAAAATCGATCGCCTCGGGCCCGGCGCTCAGGAATGCATCGACGCGCGCGGCGTCAAAGTTGTTGCCGGCTTCGTGCCGCAGGTAAGTCCGCGCCTGCTCCGGTGTCTCCTCGATGCCGTAGGCCTTGGCCAGCGAGGTACCGGGAATCCAGAGCCAGCCGCCGGAGCGGGCGGTGGTGCCTCCGAAGCGCGGCTCCTTCTCGACGATCAGCACGTCGAGGCCGCGATAGCGCGCGGTGATGGCGGCCGACATGCCGGAGCAGCCCGATCCGGCCACGAGCACATCGCACTCGTAAGTCTCGTTGCGCTCGTTGCCGGTCATGCAGGCCTCACTTCTTGAGCAACGGACATTTCGACTCGGAGACCGGGCGGAAGGCGTCCTCGCCCTTCACCGTCTTGATGATCTCCAAATAATCCCACGGTTCCTTGGACTGCTCGGGTGTTTTCACCTTGGCGAGATACATGTCGCGAATGACGCGGCCGTCCTCGCGCAAGCGTCCGCCATGAACGAATGTATCCTCGATCGGCAGCTCGCGCATCTTGGCCATGGCCTTGGCGGGATCATCGGTGCCGGCGGCCTTGATGGCCTTGAGATAATGCAGCACCGAGCCGTAGACGCCGGTCTGAATCATGGTCGGCATCACCTTGGTGCGCTCGTAGAATTTCCGCGACCATGCGCGGGTCGCCTCGTCCATGTTCCAGTACGAGGCCGTGGTCATGTAGGTACCCTGCGCGGATTTGAGGCCGATCGCGTGGACATCGGTGTCGAACATCAGGAGGCCGACCAGCTTCTGGCCACCCTGCACCAGGCCGAACTCGCCGGACTGCTTGATGGCATTGTCGGTGTCCTGGCCCGCATTGGCGAAAGCGACGACGTCCGATTTCGAGCTTTGCGCCTGGAGTGCAAAGGACGAGAAATCGGCCGTATTGGTGGGGTGCTTCACGCCGCCCAAAACCTTGCCGCCCATCTCGTTGATGAAGCGCGTGGCATCCTTCTCGAGCTGCTGCCCGAAGGCGTAGTCGGCGGTGATGAAGTACCAGGATTTTCCGCCTTCCTTGATCACGGCGGAGGCCGTCACCTTCGACAGCGCGTAGGTATCGTAGGTGAAGTGCACGGTGTTCGGGCTGCAAAGCTCGTCGGTCAGCGAACTCGCGCCGGGCCCGGAGAGCAGCACAATCTTGTTGCGCTCGCGCACCATATTGTGGACGGCGATCGCGATGCCGGAATTGGGGATGTCGACGACGGCATCGACCTTGCCGTTGTCGAACCAGCCGCGCACAATCTGCACGCCAACGTCGGTCTTCATCTGGTGATCGGCGCTGATGATCTCGATCGGCTTGCCGAGCACGGTGGGCCCGAATTCCTCCAAGGCCATTTTCGCGGCCTCCACGGAGCCCGGCCCGCTGTTGTCGCGGCCCCAGCTCGACAGATCCGTCAGCACGCCGATCCGCACGGCGTCGTCGGAGATTTGCGCGTTCGCAACGGTGGTCATGGCAGCCGAAGTCATGGCCGCGAGCATGGCGCAGGCCAAAAACCCTCTCATCGTCGTTCCCTCTCGTTTATGGGCGCGCTTGGCCCGGCCGGCTATTGTGGCAGCAAGTTAGATATTAGCAAATAAGTTTGTCAATGGAGAATAAAGGATCCGCGTCGTCTTGGCGAAGGCCGGGACCCATACCGCGTGATCTCTCGAAGTCGGGCGGTCGCAGTACCGGGGCGCCGGTCTTTGCCAAACTCCTCCCTGTGATTATGGGTCCCGGCCTTCGCCGGGACGACAGTGAGGAGGCAGTGGCGCGAAAATCTCGCATTCTGATCTTGGGAGAACTAACACTCCCGCAAGTTGCAACCGCCACAACGATTGGCCATCATGTCGCCCAGGAATCTTGGGGCGGATGGCAATGACGGCAACATCGGGAGTCTCCGCTGCGGCGGAGAAATCGACGACGGCGCATGTGGTGTGGGCAGCCGCGCTCGGCACCGCGATCGAGTGGTACGACTTCCTGATCTACGGCACGGCGGCGGCGCTCGTGCTGAACAAGCTGTTCTTCCCGAGTTTCGATCCCATGGTCGGCACGCTGGCGGCGTTCTCGACCTATGCGGTCGGCTTTGTCGCGCGGCCGATCGGCGGTGCGATCATCGGGCATCACGGCGACCGGCTCGGCCGCAAGAAGATGCTGGTCGCGACCATGTTCGCGATGGGACTGGGCACGTTCCTGATCGGTTGCCTGCCGACCTACAGCCAGATCGGCGTCTGGGCGCCAATCTTCCTCGTCATTTTGCGCTTCGTCCAGGGCATCGGGCTCGGTGGGGAGTGGAGCGGCGCGGTGGTCATGGTGGCCGAGCACGCCGGCAACCGCCGCGGCTTTTACGGCAGTCTGGTGCAGATCGGCTTCCCCGTCGGCGTCGCCGCGTCCACCGGCATTTTCGGTCTGATGACGCAGCTGCCCGAAGCGGACTTCCTGAGCTGGGGCTGGCGCGTGCCGTTTCTGATCAGCATCCTGCTCGTCGGTGTCGGCTTCATCGTGCGGCTGAAACTCGCGGAGACGCCGCACTTCAAGGAGGTGCTCGAGCGCAAGGAGGTGCTGGCGCAGCCGGTGCTGGAAGTCCTGCGCCGCGACTGGCGCAGCTTCCTGCTGGCGATCGGCATCACGGTGTCCGAAGTCGGGCTCGCTTATCTCCTCACTGTTTTCACCGTGGTCTATGCCACGACGCAGCTCGGCCTTCCGCGGCAGGTGATCCTCAACGCGGTGGTCTATGGCGCGCTCGTCGAGCTCGCGACGCTGCCGCTCGCCGGCTGGCTGTCCGACATCTTCGGTCGCAAGGCGCTGTATCTCGCCGGCGGCGTGTTTTCGGTGGCGCTGGCGTTTCCGTTGTTCTGGTTCCTCGACACCAGGGAGCCGGCGCTGATCACGCTCGCGCTCGTCGTGACGATGACACTGACGCATGCGCTGTTGTTCGGGCCGAAGGCGGCCTTCATGCCGGAGCTGTTCCGTACCCAGGTGCGCTATAGCGGCGCATCGCTGGGAGCCAACGTTGCCGCCGCGCTCAGTGGCGGCTTCTCGCCGCTGATTGCGACGGCACTGCTTGCATGGGCCGCCTCGTACTGGCCGGTGTCGGTGTATATCATCGCACTGTCGGTCATCACCATCATCGCAACGTTGATAGCGCCGGAGACCGCGCGGGACTCGCTCAAGTCCTAAGGGCCGCCTTCATCTTATGCGCGTTGCCAAAAGCCGGTGCAGCGGGGCGAATCATTAGCCGCGTTTATGCAGCGAATTTTTACTTCCAATTTTACTTCACGACCTCCCGCCCATAGCCTCCCTCGCAATTGATCACATCCGCAGCCGGTCAATGGCGACCGGTGCGCACGTTCATTGTAGCCAACGAGGGTTGCCATGCTTGACAGGGACAAGGGGACATCCACTGCCAATCCGGCGGGGACGAGCGACAAGTCTGCGAAAAAGCTGAGCAGGCGCACGCTGTTGAAGGGCGCCGCGGCGGTGGCCGGCGCGGCTGCAGGATCGGACGCGATCCGCGGATTCCCGACCATCTGGGCGCAGGAGATCAAGGATGTCGAGCTGCGCCATGTCGGCGTGTCCTATTCGGTGGTGAAGGCAATCGGCGACCAGGCGGCCAAGGATCTCGGCTTCAAGGTGACGATGCAGAACCTCGACACTTCCGCCGCCATCAACCGCTTCATAAGCCAGCCAAATACGGTCGATATCGCCGATCTCGAGGGCTGGCAGGCCAAGCTCGCTGCCAAGCGCGGCGTGATCCAGGGCATCGAGGTCAAGAAGGTCAAGGAGTTCGACAACATCCTGCCGATCTTCACCAAGGGCGAGATCGACGGCCACAAGATCCCGCGCCAGGGCATCTCGCCCTACGAGGCCATGTATATCGCCAAGCCCGATTCGACCGATTTGAACGACGGCGTGACCGAATGGGCGACCTTCCTGCCGCAGGTCTACAACGCCGACTCCATCGGCTATCGTCCCGACCTCGTCGGCCATGAAGTCACGGAATGGAAGGATCTGATCGATCCTAAATTCAAAGGCAAGGCCGCGATCCTCGACGTGCCCGCGATCGGCATCATGGACGCCGCGCTCTGCTTCGAAAGCGCCGGGCTGATCAAGTACGGAAACAAAGGCAACATGACCAAGGAGGAGATCGACTTCACCTGCAACAAGCTGATCGAGCTCAAGAAGCAGGGCCAGTTCCGCGCGACCTGGACCACCTTCGACCAGTCGGTGCAGCTGATGGCGGCGGGCGAAGTGGTCATCCAGTCGATGTGGTCGCCGGCGGTTGCCGCGGTACGCGTGAAGGAAATCCCCTGCGTCTACGCGCCGGTCAACATCAAGAACGGAAAGGAAGGCTATCGCGGCTGGTGCAACGGCATGGGCCTGATGAAACATCTCTCCGGCAAGAAGCTGGACGCGGCCTACGAATATCTCAACTGGTATCTGTCGGGCTGGCAGGGCGGTTTCGTCGCGCGCTACGGCTATTACAGCCCGGTCCCCTCGACTGCGAAGAAATTCCTCACGGCGGCCGAATGGGCGTTCTGGTACGAGGGCCAGCCCGCGCCCGAGGTGGTCAACGACCCCTATGGCGTGCCGATGGAGAAGAGCGGCACCAAGCGTGACGGCGGCTCGTTCCTCGACCGCGTCAAGAACATCTCCTGCTGGAACACGCTGATGGACGAAGCCGCCTACATGAACAAGCGCTGGAACGACTTCAAGGTGGCCTGAAACCTGCTTTCCCTGACGTGAACGAAGCGCCGGCGCGGCGATGCGCCGGTGCCAAATGACCGACTTCGAGGCGTTTGCCGACATGCAGCCAAGTCTTAGTCCAGCTCAAACCCCACCACGCGCAAATCTCGCCGGCTGGCTCTACGTGTCGCCGCTCGTGCTGGTGCTTGTACCGTTCTTCGTGGCGCCGATCCTGGTCGTGCTGGCCGCGAGCTTCTTCGCCACCGACGGCTTCGGCGGGCTGACGCCGGGCTTCACGCTCGCAAGCTATGTCGAGGTGCTGCATTCGGCGCTGACGCTGAAGCTGTATCTGGCGACGATCAAGTTCACGTTGCTGACCTGGATCCTCACGCTGATCATCGGCTTCTTCGTCGCATACTTCCTGGTTTTCCACGTCCGCAACCAACTACTGGCGATTGGCCTGTTCCTGCTCTGCACGGTGCCGTTCTGGACCTCGAACATCATCCGGATGATTTCCTGGATTCCGCTGCTCGGCAAGGAAGGCCTGATCAACCAGGCGCTGCTGGGACTCGGTGTGATCCGCCAGCCCGTTGAGGTGCTGCTGTTCTCCGACCTTGCGGTGGTCATCGCCTATGTCCATCAGCTCACCATTTTCATGATCGTGCCGATCTTCAATTCCATGGCACGGATCGACAAGAAGCTGATCGAGGCCGCGATCGATGCCGGCGCCAGTCGTTTCGACATCATGCGGCTGATCGTGGTGCCGATGTCCAAGAGCGGCATCGCCCTCGGCACCATCTTCGTCGTCTCGATCGTGATGGGCGATTTCTTCGTGGTCAAGGTGATGTCCGGCGGCGGCTCGGCCTCTGTGGTCAGCGCCTTCTACGAGGATGTCGGCGTGCTGCAATATCCGACCGCGGCGGCGAGCGCAGTATTGCTGACGCTGGTGCTGGTCGCGATCGTCTCGCTGATCCTGCGCACGGTCGACATCAGGCAGGAGATCACGCGATGAGTGCGGTTCTCGCCGACATGCCCAAGGCTGATGTGTCAAAGGCGATCGCGCCGGTGACAAAGGCGATTGCGCCGAGCAAGGGCGGTCGGCCGTGGACGTTCTATGTTCTGGCGACACTGTTCGCGTTCTATGTGATTGCGCTGTACGGCCCGATGTTCTGTATCTACGTCCTGTCGTTCCAGGACATCCGTGGCGGCCTCGTGTTCCCGATGAAGGGCACTTCGCTGCACTGGTTCGTCGATCTCTTCACCCAAGTGCGGACCGGCGACGTCAAGGGCTCGTTCGATCGTTCGATCAAGCTCGCGATCATCGTCACTATCATCACAGTGGTGGTGTCGTTCCTGGCCGGGCTCGGTTTTCGCAAGCGCTTTCGCGGCGACACCGTCGTGTTCTACATGATGATCGGCAGCCTGGTCGCACCGGGACTCGTGCTCGGCCTCGGTACCGGTCTGTTGTTCCAGGCCCTCGGCCTCAATGCGAGCTGGTACACCTCGGCGCTCGGCGCGCAACTGTCATGGACGCTGCCGTTCGGCGTGCTCGTGATGTTCGCGGTGATGTCGCGCTTCAACCACGTCTGGGAGGAGGCGGCCTACGACCTCGGCGCCAGCCGTTGGCAGTCGATCCGGCTGGTGATGATCCCGGTGCTGGCACCCGGCCTGGTGGCGGTCGCGCTGTTCGGCTTCACGCTCTCCTACGACGAGTTCGCCCGCAGCCTCCAGACCGCGGGCTCGCTCAACACGCTGCCGCTGGAGATCTGGAGCATGACGCTAAACGTCACCTCGCCTTCGCTCTATGCGCTCGGCACCGTGACTACCATCGTCTCCTTCATTGTCATCGGCGCGAGCCTGGGCAGCATCGTGCTGATCCAGAAGAAGCGCGGCAGCAGCACAAAGGGTTGAGCTGGGAAATGAAGAGCGATCGCGGCGATATCGAACTGGCGGGCGTCTGCAAGAGCTTTGACGGAGTCGGCAATGTGGTCGACGGCGTCAACCTCAAGATCGCCGACGGCGCCTATTGCTGCTTCATCGGCCCCTCCGGCTGCGGCAAGACCACGATACTGCGCATGATCGCCGGCCACGAGGACCCGACCGCCGGCGAGATCGTGATCGGCGGCCAGAACGTCGTCGGGCTCGCGCCGGTGCAGCGGCGCACCGCGATGATGTTTCAGTCCTACGCGTTGTTCCCGCATCTCACCGTGCGCGAGAACATCGCCTTTGCGCTCCGCGTGCGCGGCATGTCGAAGGCCGATCGCCTCCGCGCAGCCGATGCCATGATCGAGAAGGTGCATCTGACGCAATTCGCCGACCGCCTTCCAGCGCAGCTCTCCGGCGGCCAGCAGCAGCGCGTGGCGCTGGCGCGTGCCGCGATCACCGAGCCGAGGGTCCTGTTGCTCGACGAGCCGCTGTCCGCGCTCGACGAACAGCTCCGCGTGCAGATGCGTCAGGAGCTCAGGCGAATGCAGCAGGAGCTCGGCATCACCTTCGTCCACGTGACCCACACCCAGCTCGAGGCGATCGCGCTTGCCGATCTGGTGGTGGTGATGGAGCAAGGCAGAATCAAGCAGGCGGGCGCGGCACGCGATGTCTACGCCCATCCGCATGATCGTTACGTCGCCGAGTTCATGGGCGGGCAGAACGTGCTGTCGGGACGGGTCGAGAAGGTCAACGGTTCGACCTTTACGCTCGCACAGGCCGCGCCTGATGGCATCGAGGTCCCGCTTCAGGCGCGGTCCACGGTCAGCGTCGGCGACAAGATCGACATCGCCGTGCGCCGCGACGATGTCGCGCTGGTCCGGCCGGGCAGGGCGCTGCCGCCGGGCTGCTCCACCTCGCTGCCGAGTCGCGTGCTCGCGATCGAATACCAGGGCTATTTCGTCAAGGTCATGCTCGACACCGTGCCGGACGACGCGTTCGTGGCCTACGTGCCGGAAAAGACTTTCTTCGCGGATCCCTTCACCGTCGGCGATGTCGTGATGGCCACATGGGCCACCGGCAGCGCGCTTCCACTCGCCTAAAGACCCGTCGCGCACAGGAGTATGATCGTGCAGATATCCTTCACACTCAACGGACGGCCGACAACTGTGGATGTCGAACCGGCGACGCTGGTCGCCGAGCTGCTGCGCGAGCGGCTCAACCTCACCGGCACCCATATCGGCTGTGACACCAGCCAGTGCGGCGCCTGTGTCGTGCACCTCGACGGCCTGCCGGTGAAGAGCTGTACGCTGCTTGCGCCCGCGCTCGACGGTGCGACGCTGCTCACCATCGAGGGCCTGCAAGGTGTGCCGGGTTCGAACCGGCTGCATCCGATGCAAGAGGCATTTCGCGAGCATCACGGTCTGCAATGCGGCTTTTGCACACCCGGCATGCTGATGACGGCGGTGGCGCTCGCGGCCGAGAAGCCGAACCTGACGGAGGCCGACGTCCGTCACGGCCTCGAAGGCAATATCTGCCGCTGCACCGGCTATCAGAACATCGTCATCTCGGTCATGGCAGGCGCCGCCGCCATGAACGCGGCCAAGGGAGAGTGACCATGGGCCATGTGATCGGGATCGGCGCTTCACCTAAACGGAAAGAGGACCAGCGCTTCCTCACCGGACGCGGCAGTTACGTCTCCGACATCAAGCGTCCGGGCATGACGGCGGGTGTGTTCGTGCGCTCGCCGCACGGACACGCGATCCTGCGCGGCATCGACAAGAGTGCGGCCCTGGCATCGCCCGGCGTCATCGCGGTGCTGACCGGCGAGGATGCCGCCGCCGACAAGCTGGGCTCGCTGCCCTGCGGCTGGGGTATCTCGGATGCTAAGGGCGTGCCGATGAAAGAGCCGCCGTTCCCGATGCTGGCGCAGGGCAAGGTGCGCTTCGTCGGCGACATGGTGGCTTTCGTCGTCGCGGAGACGCCGGCGCAGGCCGGCGCGGCAGCCGAGCTGCTGACAGTCGATTACGAGGTGCTGCCCTCGGTGGTCGGCGTGCTCGAAGCCGTGCGGCCCGGCGCGCCGCAACTGTTCGACGACGTTCCGAACAACATCTGTTGCGATTGGGAGCTCGGCGACAAGGCCGCGGTCGAGACCGCCTTCCGGAAGGCGGCCCATGTCGCAAAGCTCAGCCTCGTCAACAACCGGTTGATCGGCAACCCGATGGAGCCGCGCGCGGCGATCGCCGAATACGAGCCCGGCACGGATCGCTTCACGCTGTGGACCACCAGCCAGTTCCCGCATGTCGTGCGCTTCTTGATGGGCGCGCTGGTGCTGAACATTCCGCAGCACAAGCTGCGCGTGGTCGCGCCCGATGTCGGCGGCGGCTTCGGCGTCAAGCAGTTCCACTACGGCGAAGAGGCCGTGATCACCTGGGCCGCCAAGCGCGTGATGCGGCCGATCAAATGGGTCGCGAGCCGGTCGGAAGGCTACGTCTCCGATCGCCACGGCCGCGATCACGTCACCGAGGCCGAACTCGCACTGGACGAGACCGGAACGTTTCTGGCCTTCCGTGTCAACACGCTCGCCAATATGGGCGGCTATCTCTCGACCTTCGGACCGAACATCCCGACCAATCTCTACGGACCGTTGCTCGGTGGCGTCTACACCACGCCGGCAATCTACTGCAACGTGAAGGTGGTGTTCACCAACACCGTTCCGGTCGACGCCTATCGCGGCGCAGGCCGGCCCGAGGCGACTTTCGTGTTGGAGCGCATCGTCGACGTCGCAGCCAGCGAGATGGGCATCGACCGCGTCGAGATCCGCCGACGCAACATGATCCCAAAGGAGGCTTATCCGTACCAGACGCCGGTGCTGGTGCAGTACGATTCCGGCGATCCGATGGGGTGTCTCGACGGCGCTCTTGTCGCGGCCGACGTCAAGAATTTCGGTATCCGCAAGGCGGAGTCGGCGCGCAGGGGCAAATTCCGCGGGCTCGGCTACTCGACCTATGTCGAGGCCTGCGGCCTCGCGCCGTCGCGCTTCGCGGGACGATTGGGCGCGCGTGGCGGGCTTTATGAGAGTGCCACGGTGCGGGTGCATCCGACCGGCCAGGTCACGGTGATGATCGGCACGCATAATCACGGCCAGGGCCACGAGACGACGTTCGCGCAGATCGTCTCGGAAAAACTCGGCGTCGCTTTTGACAATGTCGACATCGTGTTCGGCGATACCGATCGCGTGCAGTTTGGCATGGGTACCTATGGCTCGCGATCGCTGGTGGTCGGCGGCGCGGCGCTGTCGAAGGCGACGGACAAGGTGGTCGCGAAAGGCAAGAAGATCGCGGCGCATCTGCTTGAAGCGGCCGAAGTGGATATCCAGTTCGAGGCCGGAAAATTCTCGGTCGCGGGCACCGACCGCATGAGGACGTTCGAGGAGATCGCGGGCGCCGCCTACGTGCCGCACGACTATCCGCTCGAAGTGCTGGAGCCGGGGCTCGAAGAGCAGGCTTATTATGATCCCGTCAACTTCACCTATCCCGGCGGCTGCCACATTGCCGAGGTCGAGATCGACCCGGAGACCGGCACGGTGACGCTGGTCAATTACACCGCGGTGGACGACGTCGGCACTGTCATCAACCCGATGATCGTGGAGGGCCAGTTGCACGGCGGCATCGTGCAGGGCGTCGGTCAGGCGCTGTACGAGAACGCGGTCTATGACGAGGGCTCGGGCCAGCTGCTATCGGGCTCGCTGATGGACTATTGCATGCCGCGCGCCGACCACATGCCGATGATGAACATCGCGACCCATTCGACGCTGTGTACGCACACGCCGATGGGCGTGAAGGGCTGCGGCGAGGTCGGCACCATCGGTTCGCCGGCCGCCGTCATCAACGCGGTGGTCGATGCGCTGTCGCATCTCGGCGTCACCCATGTCGACATGCCGGCAACGCCGAACCGGATCTGGCGCCTGCTGCAGAACGCGTCGCTGCCGGTCGCTGCGGAATAGGGAGGATGACAATGAAGCCGTTTGCCTATCACCAGCCGGACCGGATTCCCGACGCTGCCAAACTGCTGACCTCGATCGAAGACAGCAAGCTCCTCGCCGGCGGCATGACGCTGATCCCGACGCTGAAGCAGCGGCTCGCCAGTCCGCCAGCCCTAGTCGACCTGTCGAGGCTCGGAGATCTGAAGGGCATCACCAACGACGGCGGCACCATCACCATCGGTGCAATGACGCCACATGGCATGGTAGCAGCCTCGGAGCTGGTGCAGACGAAGATCCCGGGTCTCGCCGCGCTGGCCTCGATGATCGGCGATCCCGCCGTACGCATCCGCGGCACTATCGGTGGCTCCGTCGCGAACAACGATCCGTCGGCCGATTATCCGGCAGGTGTGCTCGGATTGGGCGCGACCGTCGTCACCAGCACGCGCGAGATCGCGGCCGACGGGTTCTTCCGTGGTCTGTTCGAGACCGCGCTTGAACCTGGCGAGATCATCACGGCGATCCGCTTTCCCGTGCCGCTCAGGGCGGGCTACGCCAAGTTCAAGGCGCCGGCGTCGCGCTATGCGCTGGTCGGCGTGTTCGTCGCGAAATTCGCCGATGGTGTTCGCGTGGCCGTGACCGGCGCGGGCTCCGGCGTATTCCGCGTTCCCCCGATGGAAGAAGCACTGTCGCGAAATTTCGATCCGTCCGCGATCGCGGCGATCAGGATCGACACCGACGGTCTCACCTCCGATGTCCACGCCGAAGCCGACTACCGTGCACATCTCGTCACGGTCATGGCCAAGCGCGCCGTCGACGCGGCGCTCAGCTAGCTCTTTTAGGGTTGATGATGACTGATGGTTCCGGCCGAACGGCCTTCCCGCCGGTGCCGACTGGCCTTGGCTCGCTTTCCGCAACCGAGATCCTGGCCGGCTACCGGCGCAAGGCGTTCACTCCGCGCGATGTCGTCGACGACACCATTGCCGCACTGGAGGCGACGAACGAGGCCTGCAACGCGGTGGTGACGCCGATGTACGGGCAGGCGAGGGCGGAGGCCGACCGTCTCACCAGGGAGATGCGCGCCGGCGAGACCAAGGGAGCGCTCGCCGGTGTCCCCGTCACGATCAAGGACCTGGTCTTTGTCGCGGGCGTGCCGGCCTATGGCGGCTCACCGATGAACAAGGCGTTCGTGCCCGATGTCGACGCGGCGGTTGTCTCAGCGCTGAAGGAAGCGGGTGCGATCGTCACCTGCAAGACCACGACCTGCGAGTCCGGTTACAAGTTGACGGCGGACAGCCCGGTCACCGGCACCACGCGCAATCCCTGGAACCCGGGTCGCACCAGTGGCGGATCGAGCGGCGGCGCGGCGGCGGGCGTTGCCGCCGGCTGCGGTCCGATCGCGATCGGAACCGATGGGGTCGGCTCGATCCGCGTGCCCTCGTCCTTCTGCGGTGTGTTTGGCCTGAAGCCGACCTTTGGCCTGGTGCCCCGTTCGCCCGGCTTCTCGCCACCGTCCTGGGGCTCGCTCGCGCATACCGGGCCGATTACGCGCACGGTCGCGGATGCCGCGCTGACGCTGGAGATCATCGCTGCTTACGATCTGCGCGATCCCGCGAGCCTGCCGGTGGCGGCGCGTCGGTTCGATACGAAGGCCGCGCCGTTGAACGGCATTCGCATCGGCGCCAGCGTCGATCTCGGCTACGCCGCGGTCAGCCCCGATGTGCGCGCGGCGTTCGGCAAGGCGCTGGCCATTCTCGATGCCTGCGGCGCGCAGGTCACCATGGATGGTCCGGGCCTCGATCCCGGGATCCTGGAGCACACGCTGAAGCCGATCGCCTTTACCGAACAGGCGGGCGCGGTCTCGAGCAAGACCACGGCCGATCTCGCCAGCTCCGAAGCAGATTATCTTGACGTCATCAGTGCCGGCAGGTGCTACAGCGGCACGGACTATATCGAAGCAGGGTATCGCCGCGCCCAGGCTCGCAGCAGCTTCCTGAAGCTGTTCGAGCGCGTCGATGCGCTGGTGACGCCGACCGTCGCGGTGACCGCGTTCGAGGCCGGCCGCCTCGGCGTCGACACGATCGACGGCGGCAATGTCGATCCGCATCTCGGCTGGTCGCCCTTCACCTGGCCGATCAATCTCGCCGGCCTTCCGGCCGCGACGCTGCCCTGCGGCTTCGATCGCGATGGGCTGCCGATCGGCTTGCAGATCGTCGCTCCCTGGCTCGACGAGCCCACGATCTTCCGCATCGCCGCTGCGTTCGAAGCGGCCCAGCCATGGGCGGCGTTCTGGCCGCAGCTGGCGTTGCGCGAACCGGATCGTGCCCGCGCGAAGGCGTGAGCCGAACCCGGCCTGGAGCGGGCCGGCCGCGTCCTGCCGGTCGGCCTCTGCGCCCGAAAAATTTTTCGAGGGGCCCTCTTGAAGTCGACTTGCGTTCTTCTAAGTCATTTTCGCCGCGAGAGCGGTGTGCCGGGTGCCCGCGAGGGGCCCGGAGCGGGCGCCGGGCCGGTGTCTTTGGACCCGTCTAAAACCCTGTCCTGCGCTCCTTCGTATCCATCTTGCTCTTTGGAGGACTTGGTTATGAGGACCACGTTTGACTTCGCGCCCCTGTGGCGCTCCACCGTCGGCTTCGATCATCTGGCGGGTCTCGTCGACAGCGCGCTGCGCCAGGCGAGCGAAGACAACTATCCCCCCTATAACATCGAACGCTCCGGCGAAGATCACTACCGGATCAGCCTCGCTGTGGCGGGCTTTGGCGTCAACGATATCACGGTGACGGCCGAACAGAATGCGCTGACCGTCGAGGGCAAGAAGCCCGAAGGTGCGACGGGCGAATATCTGTACCAGGGTATCGCCGCACGGCCGTTCCGGCGCGTGTTCAACCTGGCCGATTATGTCCAGGTGAAGCAGGCGTCCTTCCAGGACGGCCTCTTGATCATCGACCTCGTCCGTGAGGTTCCGGAAGCGATGAAGCCGCGCCGGATCCAGATCGCGGGCGCGGCCTCTCCTGCAACTCAGATCGAGCAGAAGAAAGCAGCCTAAGCGCTCGATCGAGGGGAATGGTGGAACGCGGCGCTCAGATATGCGCGCCGCGCTCCCACATGCATGAGAGAACGGCCATTCGATCATCAGCACATCCATCCCTTCGAAAGGAGCGTCAGGGGAGGCCCAACCGATGACAAACGTGAATACGAATTCCGGAAATCTCAACCCGCTGTTTCATCCCGCGGTTCACTACGGTTCGCCCGCGGATGTCCTGAATGCAAAGGAGCTCTCCACGCCGGAGAAGCGGATCATTCTGTCGTCATGGGCGTCCGACATGTACGCCGTCGAATCCTGTCCCGCTTTGCGTGAAATTCCCGGCATGAACCGTACGATTCGGCTCGCCGATATTCTCGCGGCCCTGCGCCGGCTCGACGGCGACAATGACGACGACCCGCCGCGCGGCGGCGGCGTCCCGATGCGCTTGCGGCGGCCTTGGGCCGCCGCAGAACGGCGAGGCGCGTGATGCTCACGCAGGCCGTTCTTGCTCTGGTGCTGGTCGGCCAGGTCTCCGCGGCCTGGGCCATTCCATTTCTAGCCTTGCAAGGCTGGCTCGACGTGCCGCCAGACAAACGTGAAGCGGCTCTCTGATTTCAATCTCAGACGATGCGACTGGTCATGAAGACGATTGCTATGCGTTCGTTCTCGCTTGCGTTGCTGGTGCTGATACTGACGGCGTCACATCCCGCCGCAGGCCAGATCCCCGATCTGAAGCCGGGCGGCTCGGTGCCGACTTTGGCGCCTCTGGTTCGGCAGGTGACGCCGGCGGTGGTCAACATCTCGGTGCACGGCCGGGTACGCGAGGACAATCCGCTCTATCGTGACCCGCTGTTCCGCGAATTCTTCGACGTTCCGAGGCAGATCGAGAAGGAAGTCAGCGCGACCGGCTCCGGCGTGATCGTCGATGCCCGGAGCGGCTACGTGCTGACCAACAACCACGTGGTCGAAGGCACCTCCGCCCTCCAGATCACGACCAAGGACGGCCGGCAGTTTTCCGCAAAGGTCGTCGGCCGCGACTCGCCGACGGACGTCGCCGTGCTCCAGATCCAGAATCCGACCGGACTGAAGGCGCTTCCCCTCGGTGACAGCGACGCACTGGAAGTCGGGGACTTCGTGCTCGCGATCGGCAATCCCTTCGGCCTCGGCCAGACGGTGACGTCGGGCCTCGTCAGCGCCCTAGGCCGAACCGGCCTCGGCAAGCAGGGTTATGAAGACTTCATTCAGACCGACGCCGCTATCAATCCCGGCAATTCCGGCGGCGCGCTGGTCAGCCTGCAGGGCGAACTGGTCGGCATAAATTCGGCCATCATCTCGCCCGCTGGCGGCAATGTCGGTATTGGCTTTGCCATTCCCGTCAACATGGCGCGCAAGGTGATGGAGCAGATCATCGCCACCGGCAGGGTCGAGCGCGGTCGCATCGGCATTTCGCTGAAGGACCTCCACCCGTCCGTCAACAAGGGACGCACCGAAGGCGCGCTCATCGCCGAAGTTGCCGCGGATTCGCCGGCCGAGAAGGCTGGCCTGCACAAGGGCGACATTGTCACCACGGCGGAGGGCCGCCCGATCCGCACCGCCGCGCAGCTGCGCAATACCATTGGTCTTGCGCGGGTCGGCGACGAGGTGAAGCTCGCTCTGCTGCGCAACGGCACACCGCTCACGGTCCTCGTCCGAGTGGCTCCAGCAACCGAGCCGCGCAATGCCAATGCAGGAAGCAACCGCCTCGTTCGCTAGGCCAATCAAAGAGGATATCACCGCAGCAAGCCGGTCGCTCTTTGTCTGCGATCGTGGACCCGGGACGCAGTTTGGGACGACCGCTGCGCGAACGTCCGGATGGCTTTATCCCAGCTCGATCGGCTCGCCGCGGCCGCTGAGCTCCTCGTCGAGGCGCAGATAGTGCGCGAGATAGTCGTGCAAGGCGGTCGCCGCCTTCGAGGTCGCGCCGCTCGACTTGTAAAGCAGCAGCTCGATCTTCGGCAGCGGCGGCAGGCCCTCGTTCGGGCCGATCTCGCGCATCGCCGGCACCAGCGCGCTGCGGCCGAGTACGGTCACGGCCATGCCGGCGAAGGCCGCCGCCTGGAGGCCGCCGACGCTTTCGCTGACGCAGGCGATGCGCCAGCGCAGATTCGCACGTTCCAGCGTGTCAATCGCGTAGTCGCGATAGATGTTGCCGGGCGGCAGCAACGCCAGCGGGATAGGCCGTTCCTGGTGCGCGGAGGACTGCTCGCCGGTCATCCAGACCAGTTGCTCGCGCCGTACCACCTGGCCGCCCGTAAAATCGTTCATGCGGGTGACGAGCGCGATGTCGACATCGCCGCGCTTGACGAGGCCCACCAGCGGCGTCGAGAGCGCGCAATTGAGCTCGACCTGGACGCGCGGGAATGATTTTCGGAACACGCTGAGGATCTGCGGCAGCATGAAGGCGGCATAGAGGTCGGGCGTGCCGAGCACGACCTGACCCTCGATCTCCTGTGACGCCAGCTGCGAAATCAATTCGTCATGCAACCTCAGGATGGATTTGGCGTAGGTGAGAACCGTGGTGCCGTCCTCGCTCAGCGTGAGCCGGCGCCCGACATGCTCGAACAATTGCTTGCCGGTGAGCTCCTCCAGCCGCTGCAATTGCAGAGTGATCGCCGGCTGAGTGCGGCCCAGCCGCCGCGCGGTCTCGGTGATGCTGCCGGTCTCGACCACGGAGATCAGCGACCGGAGCATGCGGATATCGAGGCTGATGAGGTTCATGCGGCGTCCATGTCGCCCAGAATTTATGCAAGTTCCATGCTAGGGTGAAAGGGAGCCGGTTCGGAAGGCTCGGCTGCAGCCGGCCTGTTCTAAATTAGTCGACGTGCCGGTCCAGCATTGCTGGCATACTGAATATTGATTATCAGGCGGCTCGGCGCGCATTATGCGCCCAACGAACATAAAAAGGGAGCACAAGCCATGAAAGAGACATCAGCAACGCGACGGGAGCTGCTCGCAATTGCCGCGGCGGCAAGTGCTGCCTCAATCGCGGAAGTTGCGCCGGCCGCGGCGCAGGCCGGCCCGAAGCCGATCTTTCCAGTGCCGATGGTCACCATCCCGATCGTCGGCGAAACTCAGGTGTTCCAGGTCCGCCGCATCTACTGCATCGGGCGCAACTACGCGGCGCACGCGATCGAGCGCGGCTCGGACCCGAACCGCGAGCCGCCGTTCTTCTTCCAGAAGCCCACCGACGCGATCCAGAACGTCGCCGTGGGCGAAGTCGCCGATCATCCCTATCCGTCGCTGACCAAGAACTATCACCACGAGGTCGAGCTGGTCGCCGCGCTGAAATCCGGCGGCAGCAACATCCCGGCCGAGAAGGCGCTCGACCACGTCTATGGCTACGCGCTCGGCCTCGACATGACCCGGCGCGATCTCCAGAACGGGATGGCCGCGGAGAAGAAGCCGTGGGAGATCGGCAAGAGCTTTGACCACGCCGCGGTGATCGGCCCGATCCACCCGGCCAGCAAGACCGGGCATTTCGACAAGGGCGCCATCTCGCTGGCGATCAACGGGACGGTGAAGCAGAGCTCGGATCTCAGCAAGATGATCTGGAGCGTGGCCGAGCAAATCGCAAAACTGTCGGAAGCGTTCGAGCTGAAGGCCGGCGACATCATCTATTCCGGCACGCCGGAGAATGTCGGCCCGGTCGTGAAGGGCGACGTGCTGTTGTGCAAGCTCGACGGCTTGCCGGATATGTCGATCAAGATCGTCTAACGCTCCCCTCTCCCCGCCTGCGGAAAGTGAGGGGCCGGACGTTTCGCTTCGTCATGCCCGGGCTTGTCCCGGGCATCCACGTTTTGGGTGCCGGTTGCGTGGAAGCCCTGGATGGCCGGGACAAGCCCGGCCACGACGACGCTGAGAGTGGCTTCGATCCCATCTGTCGCAGCGCGGCGTCCTGATCTAACTCTGGCCGAGGATCTTCTTTGCGGCGCGAAGATGCGGCTTGTCGATCATCTGGCCGTCGAGGCGCAGCGTGCCGGAGTTCGGATTGCTCGCGAACGCCGCGATCACCTTCTCGGCCCAATTGCGCTCGGCTTCGGTCGGCTCGAACGCCGCGTTGACCACGTCGACGTGCTTGGGATGGATCAGCGCTTTCGCCGAAAAACCGTCACGCCGCGCCGCGCGCGTTTCCTGTTCGAGTCCGGTGAGATTGTCGATGTCGGTATAGACGGTGTCGATCGGCGCGACCTCGGCCGCGGCGGCCGCCATCAGGCAGAGATCGCGGGCCAGACGATAAGGGCTGTGGAACACGCCGCCCGCCGCTTTCTCAGTCGCGCCGAGCGAGGCCGAGAGATCTTCCGCGCCCCACATCAGGCCCGCGAGGCGAGGAGAGCAGCCCTTGTAGCTGCCGAGCCCGAAGATCGAAGCTGCGGTTTCGGTCGCGACGCAGACGATGCGTGTTGAGCCAATGGCGATACCAGCCGCAGCTTCCAAAGCTTCCAGCCAGGTCGCGACCTGTCGCACGTCGTCGCCGCCCTGCGATTTCGGCAGCACGATGCCGTCGGGCTGGCCCGGAATCACCGCGGCAAGGTCGGCGAGCGTCATGCCGGTGTCGAGCGCGTTGACGCGGACATAGAGCTGGTGGGGCTTGTTGCGGCCCTTCAGCATCGTCAGCGTCAACCCGCGCGCCTCCGGCTTCTTGTCGGTGACGACGGAATCTTCGAGATCGATGATCAGCGCGTCGGCGTTGCCTTCGCTGGCCTTCTCGAATTTGCGCGGGGAGTCGCCCGGCACGAACAGCATCGAACGCATCAGACCGGCCTCTTGTGCATCATCGCCATGCGGCGGCATTTGCCGACGATCTCGTCGTTCTGGTTGAGAGCGTGGTGCTCGAACTCGACGATGCCCGCCTTGGGGCGCGATTTGGATTCCCGCAACGAAAGCACCTTTGTCGTCGCCCGCAGCGTATCGCCATGGAAGACCGGTTTCGGAAAAGTGACGTCCGTCATGCCGAGATTGGCAACGGTGGTCCCCATGGTCGTATCATAGACCGTCATGCCGATCATGATGCCGAGGGTGTAAAGGCTGTTGAAAATGCGCTGGCCGAACTCGGTCTGGGCCGAAAAATGTGCGTCGATGTGCAGCGGCTGCGGATTGAGCGTCAGCAGGCTGAACAGGGTGTTGTCCATCTCCGTGACGGTCCGCGTCAGGGGATGCCTGAACTCCTGGCCCACCGAAAACTCCTCGAAATAAAGTCCGGCCATCGCGGTTTCCTCCCTGCGAAATAACGGCGCGCTCGCATCCTCGCGCCGCATGACCCTATGCATGCTACACACAGTTGATAGGGAAATTCACGTATCTGTACCCTGCTTTTCAAGTTAAAGAACGCAAGCGAAGGCACGTTCGGGCGCACCAATCCGCCACGGCCTTCGCGTGGGGAACGCGACGAGGGGGAGATTGCGCGTTCGCTTCTCCCAAGAAGGAGATCAAGAATATGGATTTCGCGCTCACCGCTCAGCAGGAAGCCATTCGCGATGCCGTCGCAAAGGTTTGCGAAGACTTTCCCGACGCCTATTGGCTGAAGAAGGACCACGACGGCGGCTTCCCGCACGACTTTCACAAGGCCATGGCGGACGCCGGCTGGCTCGGCATCTGCGTGCCGGAGGAATATGGCGGCTCCGGCCTCGGCATCACCGAAGCCGCGATCATGATGCGCGCCATCGCGGAATCCGGCGCCGGCATGTCCGGCGCCTCCGCGGTGCACATCAACGTGTTCGGTCTCAATCCCGTGGTCGTGTTCGGCACCGAGGAACAGCGCAAGCGCATGCTGCCGCCGATGGTCGAGGGCCGCGAGAAGGCCTGCTTTGCCGTGACCGAGCCTAACACCGGCCTCAACACCACCCAGCTCAAGACCCGAGCGGTGGCCAAGAACGACCGCTATATCGTCAACGGCCAGAAGGTGTGGATCTCCACCGCGCAGGTCGCGCACAAGATCCTGCTGCTGGCGCGCACCACGCCGCTGGAGGACGTGCGCTCGCCGACGCATGGGCTGAGCCTGTTCTATACGGACTTCGACCGCAACAGGATCAAGGTCCACGAGATCGAGAAGATGGGCCGCAAGGTCGTCGATTCCAACGAGCTGTTCTTCGAGGACTTTGAAATCCCGATGGAGGATCGCATCGGCGAAGAGGGCAAAGGCTTCCAGTACATCCTCGAAGGCATGAACCCCGAGCGCATTCTCATCGCCGCGGAAGCCGTCGGCCTCGGCAAGCTCGCGCTGTCGCGCGCGACCGAATACGCCAAGACCCGCGTGGTGTTCAACCGGCCGATCGGCAAGAACCAGGGCATTCAGCATCCGCTGGCTGTAAACTGGGTCGAGCTCGAGGCGGCCTGGTTGATGGTGATGTCGGCGGCCTGGCAATACGACAAGGGCATGCCTTGCGGTGGCGCCGCCAATGCCGCGAAATACATTGCGGGTGAGGCCGGATATCACGCCTGCGAGCAGGCGGTGATGACCCATGGCGGTTTTGGCTATGCCAAGGAGTTTCACGTCGAGCGTTACTTGCGTGAAGTTCTGATTCCGCGCATCGCGCCGGTCAGCCCGCAGCTTGCGCTGAGCTTCATCGCGGAAAAGGTGCTTGGACTGGCCAAGTCATACTAAGCTCGAACACGTACCATTGCCGGGCGCCGCGATATTCGCGCCCGATCACCGCGACGCGCTACGGCAGAGCTATTCGGCCGCGATCCGGTCCATCGCCATGGCCCGAAGCCGGGCGCGCTGGATCTTGACGCCGTTCGCGCTGTCGGTGACGGGGAAGGCCTCCACGACGTAGATCCGAGCCGGGACCTTGTAGCCGGCGAGCCGCTCGCGCAGGCGCGCGATCAGCGCGTCCTGCCGCGGCGGCTCGTGGTGGGTTTCCCGAGCGGGGATCACGAAGGCAACGCAGCGTGCGTTTCCCTTCAGATCGACCGCGACGACCTGGGCGTCGGCCACGCCAGCGCACGATTTGAGTTCGTCCTCGATCTCGCCGGGCGCAACCAGGAAGCCGCCGAGCCGCATGGCGTCGCCCGCGCGGGTTTCGTAGACGAAGGAGCCGTCGCCGCGCAGCTGGCCGATATCGCCGGTGCGGAAGAAGCCGTCCGCGGTGAAGGCGTCGCGCGTCGCGTCGGGATTGTTGTAGTAGCCGAGAAAGAGTGACGGCGCACGGATCTCGATCTCGCCGGAGACGCCGCGAGGGGCGAGTTCGCCGGTCTCGGTGTCGCGCACCCGGACCTTGGCCTCCGGCGACATCGGCCAGCCGCCGCCCTCGATGCGATCGGCGAAGCCATCACTCGAGCGTGCGATCGAGAACAGCGCCTGCACCTCGCTCGAACCATAGAGGCCGTGCAACGGCATGCCGCGCGCTTCGGCCTCCGCCGCAAGCTCGCGCCAGCCGGGCTGGAACGCGGCAAAGCCGCATGCCTCGACATGCGGAAATGGATGCGGCGCGTCGGTGAGGGCGAGGATGCGGCGGAACATCTCGTCGGAACCAAAGGCGTGCGTGATCCCGCACTTGCGGAGAATCTTCAGCGCCGGCGCGGCCTCGAAGGCGTCGAGCGCATGGACGGCCGCGCCCGCTGCGACGAAGCCGAGCAGGCTCGTCATGCCAAAAGTGCCGCAGAACGGCAGCATCGCCAGCAGCGCATGGCGCTGCGGCGAGAGTTTGAGCGCCTTGGCAACGGCGGCGGCGTGCGTGGCCAATGTTCGCTGTGAATGCGCGACAAGCTTCGGTCCCTTGGTGGTGCCCGACGTCGTGTAGAGCAGCAGAGGCAGATCGACGTCCTCCTCCTCCGGCGTAGCCGGCGGATAAGGCTTGTCGAAGGCGTCGAAGCGTACGCATGGCCATTGGGCGGGAATCTCATCCGCGCCGACCACCGCGAGTTCTCGCAGCGCGGGCACCTCGTCCTTGGCCACGTCGGCGAGAATAGCGGCAAAGTCGATCGAGCGGAACGCGGCTTCGATCACCATCACACGGGCGCCGGACAGCTTCAGGAGATGCGCGACCTCCGCGCTGCGGTAGCGTGTATTGACGGCGGCGACGATTGCCCCACGCCGGGCGGCGGCGAACAGCAGTGCGATCCATTCGATCCGGTTGACCAGCCAGACCGCAACGACGTCACCCTTGCCGATACCCTGCGCGGCAAGCCAGGCGGCGGTCTGCTGGATCTTTTCCGAGAACTCCGCGCGCGAGACCGGCGTGCCGTCGAACACGAAGGCGGGATCGGCGGCGGCCTCGGCCCGGATCAGCGATTGCAGCGAAAATTCGTTGGCGCTCATTTGCAACCGGACTAACCCGATCGCGCGAACCTGTCTACTTGGTGCCGAACATCCGGTCGCCGGCGTCGCCCAACCCCGGCACGATGTAGCCGTGGTCGTTGAGCCGCTCGTCGATCGCGGCGGTCCAGACCGGCACGTCCGGATGCTCGCTCTGGAACTGCGCGATACCTTCAGGCGCGGCCAGAAGGCAGACGAAGCGGATGTCGCGGGCGCCGCGCGCCTTCAGCAGCGAGGCGCCGGCGCAGGCCGAGTTGCCGGTCGCCAGCATCGGATCCATCAGGATCACGGTGCGGTCCGACAGGTCCTGCGGCGCCTTGAAATAATACTCCACGGCCTGCAACGTATCAGGATCGCGGTAGAGCCCGATATGAGCGATGCGCGCCGAGGGCATCAACGCCAGCATGCCGTCGAGGAAGCCGACGCCGGCGCGCAGGATCGGCGCCAGCGTGAGCTTCTTGCCGGCGATCTTGGGCGCCCGCATCGGCGCAATCGGCGTCTCGATCTCGACCAGCTCCAGCGGCAGGTCGCGCGTCACCTCGTAGCCGAGCAGCATCCCGATCTCGTTCAGGATTTCGCGAAAGCTCTTGGTCGAGCGGTCCTTCTCCCGCATCAGGGAGAGCTTGTGCTGGACCAGGGGATGGGCGACCACGTTGACCTTGCTGATGCTCATGAAACCGATCTACACGGTTCCGTGAAACTGCGCCAGATCGGCCGAGTGTTTTTGGTGCGGGAGACGTGCCTTCAGCCGGGCGTCGCGACCGCGCTGCGGAGCCGGTTGCTCGCCCCGTAGGCAGCCATGGTCAATTCGCGGTCGATGGGCGTGACGGTTTATGCTCCGAGCCCGCGCGCCACTAGTGTGATGACGAGTGTCAGGACCGCGCCCACTAGCCGAAATTTTCGCTGCCGACCGGCTCGTAGAGCGGGTCAGGCGCGGGACGAACAGTGGGAACGCTCGGACGCGAAACTTCCAGGGCCAATGCCTCGACCTCTATGAAAGCCGACAGCAGCGCGAGCGCGAGATCGGCGTGGCGCGCCTCGACCGCGGCGTCGAGCCAGTCCGGCAACTCGCGCTCGCGCGAGAGAGCGCAGTGCCATTCACCCTCGTCATAGGCGATGCGGCGGACTTGCCAGAGCGGCAGCTCCAGCTCCATCAGTGCCAGCGCGGCATCGGCCCAGGCTTCTGCTTCGATCAGGCGCGTGACGCGCGCAGTGGGCTCGATCTGTCCGAGCGAAGGGAAGTGCCGACACGCCTTGTCGATGATCTCGAGCATCAACGGTTGCGTCATCACCTGCGCATTGCGCAAGCGGTTGCCAAGTGACGGTGGATCGTAGTGTCGGAGAGCGGCGGTGGTCATGTCAGGCCTCCTGGAGGTGGCGTCGGTCAGTCGGCCGGGCTCTCCAAGATGGCCAAAACGGCATTTGAAAACGAGATGGGGGCGGGGCGGGAGATATAGGGATTTCATAAGTGCGGGATGGGGGCGGTCGCGCGCCATTCTCCGCCTTCGCCGGGACGACGATGTGATGTGCCTCGCGAGCGTTGTCCGACCAGGCCAGCCTCGGCCTTTTATGAGATTCCTATAACTTCGCCACGGCCCTCGTCTCGAAAACCTATGCCTGGGATGGCACTTCAGCACGGCAAAAGTCCCGGTGGGCCGGTGGAAATGCACTGGCATTTCCTTTCACGCGCCGACCGGGTCTCCCGAGAAACGGTTGCGTCCAAATCAATGGCGCAACGAGGAGTATCTCCATGATGGACATTCTGATGCTGGCGCTGGGCTTCGGCTTCTTCGCCCTTGCGATTGGCTACACCTACGCCTGCGAACGGCTTTGAAGGAGCGGCCATGATCTTCGATTATTCGCTCGCCGGCGCCGTTTCGCTCGGCCTCCTGTTCTACCTCACTTACGCGCTGCTGCGGCCCGAGCGGTTCTGACCGTGCTCACGAAGCCTGAAGGGTTGATATCATGACTATGATCGGTTGGCTCCAGATCATTCTCTTTTGCGTCATTACCGTCGCGCTCACAAAACCGCTCGGCTGGTACATGATGCGCGTGTTCAACGGCGAGCGGACCTTCCTGTCTCCGGTGCTGCGTCCGATCGAGGCCGGCATCTACCGGTTCTCCGGCGTCGACGAGAAGCGCGAGCAGCATTGGCTGACCTATACGGTCGCCATGCTGTTGTTCCATGTCGGCGGCTTCCTCATCATCTACGGCGTGATGCGGTTGCAGGCCGTCCTGCCGTTCAATCCGGCCGGCCAAAGCGCTGTCGCCGCGGATCTCTCCTTCAACACCGCGATCTCCTTCATCACCAACACCAACTGGCAGAATTACGGTGGAGAGAGCACGCTGTCCTATCTCGTGCAGATGCTCGGCTTGACGCACCAGAACTTCTTGTCGGCGGCAACCGGCATCGCGCTGGCGGTCGCCCTGATCCGCGGCTTCTCGCGCGCGTCGGCGCGCACCGTCGGAAATTTTTGGGTCGACGTCACCCGCTGCAGCCTCTATGTGCTGTTGCCAATCTGTATTGTCTATACGCTGTTCCTGGTCTGGCAGGGCATCCCGCAGACGCTCGGTGACTATGTCGAGGCCACCACGCTCGAGGGTGCCAAGCAAACCATCGCGGTCGGCCCGGTCGCCTCCCAGGTCGCGATCAAGATGCTCGGCACCAATGGCGGCGGCTTCTTCAACGCCAATGCGGCGCATCCGTTCGAAAATCCAACCGCGCTGTCGAACTTCGTGCAGTTGCTGTCGATCTTCGTTCTGGGTGCGGCGCTGACCAACGTGTTCGGCCGCATGGTCGGCAACCAGCGCCAGGGCTGGGCGATCCTGTCCGTGATGGGTGTGCTGTTCGTCGCCGGTGTCGCCATCACCTATTGGGCGGAGGCCAACGGTACTTCGACCCTGCACGCGCTCGGCCTGACCGGCGGCAACATGGAAGGCAAGGAGGTTCGCTTCGGCATCATCGCGTCCTCCCTGTTCGCCGTGATCACGACGGCCGCCTCCTGTGGCGCGGTCAACGCCATGCATGACAGCTTCACGGCGCTCGGCGGCATGATTCCCCTGATCAATATGCAGCTCGGCGAAATCATCGTCGGCGGCGTCGGCGCCGGCCTTTATGGCATGCTGCTGTTCGTCGTGCTCGCGATCTTCGTGGCAGGCCTGATGGTCGGCCGCACGCCGGAGTATGTCGGCAAGAAGATCGAGGCGCGCGAGGTGAAGATGGCGATGCTCGCGATCCTGGTGCTGCCGCTGATGTATCTGGGATGGACCGCGGTCGGCGTGGTCTATCCGGCGGCGGTCGCCTCGATGGCGAATGCCGGGCCGCATGGCTTCACCGAGGTGCTCTATGCCTTCACCTCGGCGACCGGCAACAACGGCTCGGCATTCGCGGGCCTCACCGGCAACACCTTCTTCTACAATCTCGCGCTCGCAAGCGCGATGTTCGTCGGCCGCTTCTTCATGATCATCCCGGCGATGGCGATCGCGGGTTCGCTGGCCGCCAAGAAATCGATCCCGCCGTCCGCGGGCACCCTCCCGACCACGGGCGGGCTGTTCGTCGGCCTCGTCGTCGGCGTGATCCTGATCATCGGCGGCCTCACCTTCTTCCCGGCCGTCGCCCTCGGCCCCATCGTCGAGCATCTCGCGATGAACGCCGGCCAAGTGTTCTGAACGACTAGTGTTCTGATCGACCGCCTTCTGATTGTTTGGAGTGACCTCCATGGATACCACGAAACTGCAAAAACGCGCGTCCGTCTCGGCGATGCTCGATCCCAAGATCGTCGTGCCTGCGATCCGCGCGTCCTTCATCAAGCTCGATCCGCGCTTGATGATCAAGAATCCGGTGATGTTTGTGGTCGAGATCGTGGCCGCGCTCACCACTGTGATCTTCCTGCGCGATCTCCTCACCGCCGGTGAGAATCTCGGCTTCACCTTCCAGATCATCGTCTGGCTCTGGTTCACGGTGCTGTTTGCCAACTTCGCCGAAGCGGTAGCAGAAGGCCGCGGCAAGGCGCAGGCGGAATCGCTGCGCAAGACCCGCACCGAGAGCCAGGCCAAGCTACTGACCGGCTCTGACCGCACCTTCAAGCTGGTGCCCGGCACCAGCCTCAAGGTCGGCGACATCGTGCTGGTCGAGGCCGGCGATACCATTCCCTCCGATGGCGAGGTGATCGAGGGCGTCGCGTCCGTCAACGAGGCCGCCATCACCGGCGAGTCCGCACCCGTGATCCGCGAATCCGGTGGCGACCGTTCGGCGGTGACCGGCGGCACCCAGGTGCTGTCCGACTGGTTTCGCGTGCGGATCACGGCAGCGCAGGGCTCGACCTTCATCGACCGTATGATCAAGCTGGTCGAGGGCGCCGAGCGGGCGAAGACTCCGAACGAGATCGCGCTCAACATCCTGCTGGCGGGCCTCACCATCATCTTCGTGTTCGCCACCGTCACCATCCCGAGCTACGCGGCCTATGCCGGCGGCTCGATCTCGGTGGTTGTGCTGGTTGCGCTGTTCGTGACGCTGATCCCGACCACGATCGGCGCACTGCTGTCGGCGATCGGCATCGCCGGCATGGACCGTCTGGTCCGCTTCAACGTGCTGGCGATGTCCGGCCGTGCGGTCGAGGCCGCCGGAGACGTCGACACGCTACTGCTCGACAAGACCGGAACGATCACGCTCGGCAACCGCCAGGCGACCTCCTTTCGCCCGGTGCGCGGGGTCACCGAGCAGGAGCTCGCGGACGCGGCCCAGCTCGCCTCGCTCGCCGACGAGACCCCGGAGGGCCGTTCGATCGTGGTGCTGGCCAAGGAAAAATACAGTATCCGTGGCCGCGACATGGCCGAGTTGGGAGCCACCTTCATCCCGTTCACGGCGCTGACCCGCATGAGCGGCGTCGATGCCGGCGGCTCGTCGGTGCGCAAGGGCGCGGTCGATGCGATCCTCAACTATGTCGGTGGCGGTGCGCCGCTGGTGGTCGCCTCCGGCAACACGGCTCGTTCCATCCAGCCCGCCGGGCTCTCGGACATCGGCCGCGAGATCCAGACCATTGCCGACGAGATATCGAAGGCCGGCGGCACGCCGCTGGCGGTCGCCAAGGACGGCAAGCTGCTCGGCGTCATCCAGCTCAAGGACATCGTCAAGGGCGGCATCCGCGAGCGCTTTGCCGAGCTGCGACGCATGGGCATCCGCACCGTCATGATTACCGGCGACAATCCCATGACGGCCGCCGCGATTGCAGCGGAGGCCGGCGTCGACGACTTCCTGGCGCAGGCAACTCCCGAGGACAAGCTCAAGCTGATCCGCGACGAGCAGGCCAAGGGTAAGTTGGTGGCGATGTGCGGCGACGGCACCAACGATGCGCCGGCGCTCGCGCAGGCAGATGTCGGTGTCGCCATGAACACGGGCACCCAGGCGGCTCGCGAGGCCGGCAACATGGTCGACCTCGACTCCAATCCGACCAAGCTGATCGAGGTGGTCGAGATCGGCAAGCAGCTCCTGATGACGCGCGGCGCGCTGACTACATTCTCGATCGCCAACGACGCCGCGAAATATTTCGCGATAATCCCGGCGATGTTCCTGGCGTTCTACCCCCAGCTCAATGTGCTCAACATCATGAATCTGTCGAGCCCGCAGAGCGCCATCCTGTCGGCGATCATCTTCAACGCGCTTGTTATCATCGCGCTGATCCCGCTGGCGCTGAAGGGCGTCGCCTATCGCGCGGTCGGGGCCGGCGCACTGCTCCGGCGCAACCTGCTGATCTACGGCCTCGGCGGAATCGTCATTCCCTTCATCGGCATCAAGGCGATCGACCTCGTGGTGACCGCTTTGCATTTGGCCTAACCCCGTCATTGCGAGCGAAGCGAAGCAATCCAGAATTCTTGCCGCGGCTGAGAGACTGGATTGCTTCGTCGCTTCGCCCCTCGCAATGACGAAAGAAATAGGAGAAACACATGCTCAGAGAAATCCGCCCCGCCATCGTCCTGCTGCTGGTGCTCACCGCCATCACTGGCTTAGCCTATCCGCTCGCGATGACCGCTATTGCCGGCGCGATCTTCCCCGCGCAGGCGCAGGGCAGCCTGATCGAGCGCGACGGCAAGGTGGTCGGCTCCGCCCTGATCGGGCAGGAGTTCAAGGACGACAAATATTTCCACGGCCGTCCCTCGGCGACGGTGGCGCCGAATCCGAACGATTCGACCAAGACGGTACCGGCGCCCTACAACGCCGCGAATTCGGGTGGCTCAAATCTCGGCCCGACCAGCAAGGCGCTGGCCGACCGGCTGCAGGAAGACGTGGACAAGCTCAGGGGCGAGAATCCGAATGCCGCCGTGCCGGTCGACCTCGTGACGACCTCAGCCAGTGGCCTCGATCCGGATATCTCGCCGGAAGCGGCGCAATTCCAGGTGCCGCGCGTCGCGAAGGCGCGAAACGTGCCGGAGGATCAGGTCAAGCAACTGGTGGCTTCCAACACCCAGGGCCGCCTGCTCGGCCTGATCGGCGAGCCCCGGGTCAACGTGCTGACTCTGAATCTCGCGCTCGATCGTGCCACGAAGTAGTCTAGGCTAGGTCCGCGCGGATGATAATATTGATCTGATGGTCCGAGAGCGCCGCGATCCCGAACAACGTCCTTCGCCCGAGGCGCTGCTGGAGGCCGCGCGCCGGGAGGAGGGCGTGAGCGGCAAGCTGAAAATCTTCGTCGGCGCCGCTCCCGGCGTCGGCAAGACCTACGAGATGCTGCAAAGCGCCCACGCCAAGCGCAAGGCCGGCATCGACCTCGTGGTCGGCTTCGTCGAGACCCATGGCCGGGCCGAGACAGAGGCGCTGGTGCGTGGGCTGGAAGTGATCCCGCGCAAGAAGCTCGACTACCGCGGCCAGATTGTCGAAGAAATGGATCTCGACGCCGTGATCGCGCGCCGCCCGAAAATCGCGCTGGTCGACGAGCTCGCCCACACCAATGCTCCCCTTTGTCGCCATCCAAAACGCCATCTCGATGTCGAGGAGCTGCTGTCCCACGGCATCGACGTCTACACCGCCGTCAATATCCAGCACATCGAGAGCCTGAACGACGTTGTCGCGCAGATCACCCATGTGCGGGTGCGCGAGACCGTGCCGGATTCGGTGTTCGACCGCGCAGACGCCATCGAGCTGATCGACCTCACGCCCGACGACCTGATCCAGCGCCTGAAGGAAGGCAAGGTCTATGTCCCCAGGCAGGCCGAGCGGGCGCTGGAGCATTATTTCTCGCCGGGCAACCTGACCGCGCTGCGTGAACTCGCGCTGCGGCGCACGGCCGAACGGGTCGACGAGCAGCTACTCAGCCACATGCAGGCGAACGCGATCGCCGGTCCCTGGGCCGCAGGCGAGCGCATCCTCGTCTGCATCAGCGAAGATCCGCGCGCGGCCAGCCTCGTGCGTTACACCAAGCGGCTGGCCGACCGGCTGCACGCGCCGTTTATCGCGGTGTCGATCGAGACGCGGCGGTCCCTGCAAATGTCCGATGAGGAGCGCGACCGGCTCGCCGATACGCTGCGGCTCGCGGAATCGCTCGGCGGCGAGGCACTGACGATTCCGGGCGTCGGCCGCCGCCTCGCCGACGACGTGGTCAACTTCGCGCAGGGCAACAACGTCACCCAGATCGTGATCGGAAAGTCCACGCGCTCGCTCTGGTTCGAGATGACGCGCGGCTCCGTCGTGCACGATCTGGTGCGCCGCGCCGGTAACATCAGCGTGCATGTCATCCCTGGCGACGAATTCACGAACGAGCCGCCGCCGAAGACGGCGGTACAGACCGCAACGCGATCGGACCCGTTCGATGGGCGGCCCTATCTGAAGGCGGTCGGGATCACCGCGCTTGGCCTCGCTGCCGCCGTGGCGATCAAGCCGTATTTCGGCATTGAGAACGTCGACCTGATGTTTCTGACCGCCGTGGTGACGGTTGCCGTGCGCTACGGATTGTGGCCGTCGTTGCTTGCGAGTGTCGCGGCGTCCCTCGCCTACAATTTCTTCTTCCTGCCGCCGGTCTATACCTTCACCATTACCGATCCGACCAATGTCGCGGCGTTCTTTTTCTTCATGCTGATTGCGTTCGTGGTGTCGAATGTGGCGGGGCGGGTCCGCACCCAGGCTGATGCTGCGATCGGCCGCATCCGGACCACCGAGCAGCTCTATGCTTTCAGCCGCAAGCTCGCCGGCACCGGCACGCTCGACGACGTGCTGTGGGCGACCGCCTACCAGATCGCGCTGATGCTGAAAGTCCGCGTGGTGCTGCTGTTGCCGGACGAAGGGCTGCTCACGGTGAAGTCGGGCTATCCGCCCGAGGACGATCTCGATCAGGCCGACCTTGCGGCCGCCAACTGGGCCTGGAGCAATGACCGGCCTGCAGGCCGCGGCTCGGACACGCTGCCTGGTGCAAAACGGCTATTCCTGCCGATGCGCACCGGGCGCGGCCCGATCGGGGTCATCGGAATCGACAACGACCGCACCGGTCCCTTGCTGACGCCGGACCAGCGCCGGCTGCTCGACGCGCTGGTCGACCAGGGCGCGCTGGCGATCGAACGCGTGCTGCTGGTCGAGGACGTCGATCGCGTCAAGCGCTCCGTCGAATCCGAGCGGCTGCGTTCCGCATTGTTGACCTCGATTTCACACGACCTGAAGACGCCGCTCGCATCCGTGCTGGGTGCGGCCTCGACCATGCGCGATCTCGCCAGCGCGCTCTCCGACACCGAGAATCGCGACCTGCTCGCGACGGTCATCGACGAATCCGAACGGCTCAACCGCTTCATCGCCAATCTGCTCGACATGACCAAGCTCGAATCCGGCGCCATCGTGCCCAACGCTGCGTTGCACGATCTCGGAGAGATCGTCGGCAGCGCGCTCCGGCGGGCAGCCAAGATCCTCACCGCCCACAAGGTGGAGCTGGAGTTGGCCGCAGACCTTCCTATGCTCCAGCTCGATGCGGTGCTGTTCGAGCAGGTGCTGTTCAACCTGCTCGACAACGCCGCCAAATATTCGCAGCCCCACGCGACGGTCTCGATCCGCAGCCGGCGCGACAGCGATCATGTGGTGCTCCAGATTGCCGACGAGGGCGACGGCATTCCGTCTGAGGAGCTCGAGAGGGTGTTCGACAAGTTTTATCGCGTGCAGAAGGGCGACCATGTCCGTCCCGGCACCGGGCTCGGGCTCGCCATCTCCCGCGGCTTCGTCGAGGCGATGCGTGGCACGATCTCGGCGGCGAATCGCAGCGACCGGAGCGGCGCGGTTCTGACCATCCGTCTGCCCATTCCCGCCCGGACCCGTGCATTGGATACCGCCGCATGAGCGCCGCCCCGATCAAAGTGCTGGTCATCGACGACGAGCCGCCGATCCGCAAATTGCTGCGGATGGGGCTCTCGACGCAAGGCTATGAGATCCTGGAGGCGTCGAACGGCAAGACCGCGCTGGAGAAGCTCAGCGAGGATCCCGCGCTGATCATCCTCGATCTCGGCCTGCCCGACATCCAGGGCCATGAGCTGTTGCGTACCATCCGCGCCCGCAACGAAGCTGTGCCGATCGTGGTGCTGTCGAGCCGTGGCGACGAAGCCGGCAAGGTGGAGGCGCTCGATCTCGGGGCCGACGATTACCTGACGAAGCCGTTCGGCATGGACGAGCTGCTGGCGCGCCTGCGCGCCGCGCTGCGCCACCAGCTTCAGATCCAGGGCGAACGGCCGGTGTTTCGTGCCGGCGATCTCTCGGTCGATCTGGTGCGCCGGGTCGTCAGGGTCGGCGAGCGCGACGTCAAACTGTCGCCGAAGGAATATGACCTCCTGCGTGTGCTGGTGCAGCACGCCGGCAAGGTGCTCACCCACCGCTTCCTGCTGAGGGAGTTATGGGACGAGCTGACCGACGCGCAATATCTCCGCGTCTATGTCCGCCAGCTCCGGCAAAAGATCGAAGCGGATCCGGAACGGCCGCAACATGTGCTGACGGAGACGGGGATCGGCTATCGGCTGAAGGCGGGGGATTGACGCTGCATCCCTCATCCTGAGGAGCGCGGAACGCGCGTCTCGAAGGATGAAGGTCCCGACTGTTGCAGCGAGGCCTGCATGGTTCGAGACGGCGCTTCGCGCCTCCTCACCATGAGGGAAGAGAGTGAGGTGCGCGGTGGAGAGCTAACCCGCCTTCCTCTGCCGCGCTGTCGACCGATGCGTCTTCTTCGCGGCGCCCGTTCGCCCCGACGCCCGGCGCGCATGGGACTTCGCCGCCGTCTTCTTCCCGCCGCGTCCCTTCAAGCTCTGCTTCAGCGCATCCATCAGGCTGACCACATTGCTCGGCTTCTCCTCGGGCTCCGGCAGTTCGATTGTCTTGCCGCTGGCCTTGCGCTTCACCAGGGCCTTCAGCGCGGTCTCGTAGTCGTCCTTGAACTTGCTGGGATCGAAATGGGAGGTCTTGGTCTGGAGGATATGGCCGGCGAGCTCAACCATGTCCTTGGTGATCTTCGGGCTCTTGATGTCGTCGAAGAACTGGTCCTCGTCGCGCAGTTCGTAGGGGAAGCGCAGCGTGGTGCCGAGCAGGCCCTTGCCGAGCGGCTCGATCGCGATGATGTGCTCGCGATTGGTGAGCACGATCTTGGCGAGCGCGACGCGATCCTGGTCCTTCATGGCGTCGCGGATCACGGCAAAAGCATCGACCGCGGCCTTGCCGTCGGGCGCGATGTAGTAGGGGTGGTTGAGATAGCGCTGATCGATCTCGTCGCTCGGCACAAAGCTCTCGATGTCGATGGTGTGGTTGCTCTCGATCTGGACCGCTTCGAGCTCCTCCGGCTCGATCTCGACATATTTGCCCTTGCGCAGCTCGTAGCCGCGCCCCTTCTGGTCGCTCTCGACGACGTCGCCGGTCTCGGCGTCGATCATCTGCTGCTTCAACCGGTTGCCGGTCTCCCGGTTGATCATGTGAAACCGCGTCTTCTCGGCCGCGGTGGTCGCCGGATAAAGCACAACGGGGCAACTGACCAGCGAGAGCTTCAACGTTCCCTTCCAATAGGCGCGCGGTGCCATTCCGTTCTCCAGCGTCTGCGAGTCATTTTGGAACCCCAACCGTCCCGCGGGGTTTTGGTTCCGGGTGGGATGCGGGCCGTGATAGGCTTCACGCCAAAGAGAATCCGGGACCAGTCGTGCTGCAAAAGCTCTCCAAGTATCGACAGAAACGTGATTTCGAGAAGACGCCCGAGCCATCGGGCAAGACCGCGGTGGCGCCGTCGAAGCAGCGCCGCTTCGTGATTCAGAAGCATGACGCTTCGCGGCTGCACTACGATCTGCGGCTCGAGTTCGATGGCGTCTTCAAGTCCTGGGCGGTGACAAAAGGGCCCTCGCTCGATCCGCACGACAAGCGGCTGGCCGTCGAGGTCGAGGACCATCCGCTCGACTATGGCGACTTCGAAGGCACGATTCCGGAAGGCCAGTACGGCGGCGGCACGGTCATGCTGTGGGATCGCGGCACCTGGGAATCCGATGATCCCGAACGCGGTTTCAAGAAGGGCGATCTGAAGTTCACGCTGCACGGCGAGAAGCTGCACGGCAGCTGGGTCCTGGTGCGCATGCGCAACGACCGCACCGGCGGCAAACGGACCAATTGGCTCCTGATCAAGCATCGCGACGAATATGTTCGCGAGGGCGCAGACAACGACATTCTCGAGGAGGACAAATCGGTCGCCTCCGGCCGCGCGATGGATCAGATCGCCGAAGGCAAGGGCCGTGCGCCAAAACCGTTCATGCTGGCGAAGGGCACCAAGGCCAAGGCCGACGCGGTCTGGCAGTCCAACCGGGCGGACGAGGCGAAAGAGCGCACGGTCAAGCCGGCGCCCCGCGCGGCGTTGAAAACCGGCAAAACAGTCAAGAAGAAAGCGACGACCGCGACGACCGCGAACAAGGCGGCGGAGATGCCGGATTTCGTGGCGCCGCAGCTCTGTACGTCGGTCGAGCGCCCGCCGGGCGGCGACGGCTGGTGCCACGAGATCAAGTTCGACGGCTACCGCGTGCAGCTGCGGGTCGAGGGCGGCAAGGCGACGTTGAAGACGCGCAAAGGCCTCGACTGGACCGAAAAATTCGCAACTATCGCGAAGGAGGCGGGCGCGCTGCCGGATATGATGGTCGACGGCGAGATCGTCGCGCTCGACCACAATGGAGCACCCAATTTTTCGTCGCTCCAGGCGGCGCTGTCGGACGGCAAGACCGAGGAGCTCATCTTCTTTGCGTTCGACCTGCTGTTTGCGGAAGGCCTCGATTATCGCCGGCTGCCGCTCGGCGAGCGCAAGGCGCGGTTGAAGGAGCTGCTGGAAGCGCGTAAGCGCAAATCGAGCCAGATTCGCTATGTCGAGCATTTCGAAAGCGGCGGCGACGCCGTGCTGCAATCCGCCTGCAAGCTCGAGCTCGAGGGCGTGGTGTCGAAGAAGCTGGACGCGCCCTATCGTTCGGGGCGGACAGAAAGCTGGACCAAAGCAAAATGCCGCGCCGGCCATGAGGTCGTGATCGGCGGTTACAAGACCACCAATGGCAAATTCCGTTCGCTGATGGCCGGCGTGCACCGCGGTGATCATCTCGCCTTCGTCGGCATGGTCGGCACCGGCTTCGGCGCGGACAAGGTCAAGCGCATCATGCCGTCCTTGAAGGCTATGGAGGCGAAGCAAAGCCCCTTCGGCGGCAAGAACGCACCGAAAAAGACGCGCGAGGTGCACTGGCTGAAGCCGGAGCTCGTGGCGGAGATCGAGTTCGCCGGCTTCACTGCCGACGGCAATATCCGCCAGGCCGCCTTCAAGGGTCTGCGGCAGGACAAGCCGGCGGAGGAGGTCGAGGCCGAGACACCGGTCGATACCGAGCTTGCCGAGCCCTCGACGAAGCAGCGCGCGAAGCCGCGCGCGCAAGCGAAGACCGGTGCACGAACAGCGCAAGCCGGCACTGCCGAAGTGATGGGTGTCGTGCTCTCGAAGCCGGACAAGGCGCTGTGGCCGGACGACGGCAATGGCGATCCCGTTACCAAGCTGGATCTCGCGCGCTACCTCGAAGCCGTCGGCGAATGGATGATCGTGCATCTCAAGGGCCGGCCGTGCTCGCTGATCCGCGCCCCTGACGGCATCAAGGGCGAATGCTTCTTCCAGCGCCACGCCATGCAGGGCACCTCGAACCTTCTGGAGCTCGCGCGGGTCTCCGGCGACCGCAAGCCCTATTTGCAGATCGACCGCATCGAAGGGCTCGCGGCCGTGGCGCAGATCGGCGGCGTCGAGCTGCATCCCTGGAATTGCGCGCCCTACGCCTACGATACCCCGGGCCGGCTGGTGTTCGATCTCGATCCCGCGCCCGACGTCGTCTTCGCCGAGGTCGTTGAGGCCGCCAAGGAGATGCGGCAGCGGCTGACCGACATCGGCATGGAAAGCTTCTGCAAGACCACCGGCGGCAAAGGTCTGCACGTCGTGGTCCCGCTGCGTCACGGCGCGCGCGACCAGGTGAGCTGGAAGGAGGCCAAGGCCTTCGCGCAAGGCGTCTGCCAGTGGATGGCGGACGACGCTCCCGAGCGCTATCTGCTCAACATGTCGAAGAAGCTGCGCAACGGAAAGATCTTCCTAGACTATCTGCGCAACGATCGGATGTCGACGGCGGTGGCGCCGCTGTCGCCGCGTGCGCGAGATGGTGCGACTGTGTCGATGCCGGTCACGTGGGCGCAGGTGAAGAGCGACCTCGATCCGAAGCGGTACACGGTGCGGACGGTGCCCGGCTTGCTGGCGCGATCGAAGGCGTGGGATGGTTATGACGATGCAGCCGCGTCGATCAAGGCGGCGATCAAGAAGCTCGCCGGGAAAACGAAGTAGGGTGGGTAAAGTGAAGCGTGCCCACCATCTTCTCTCAGCCGAGCAAAAAGGTGGGCACGGCGCATTGCGCCTTTGCCCACCCTACTAGATCTTCGTTTGGTGGCTAGATCCGTCCCAGCAGGAGCAGGATCAGCAGGATCACGATGACGAGCCCGAGACCGCCGCCGCCGTAATAGCCGGTGCCGTAGAACGGGCCGCCGCCGATGCCGCTGAAGCCGCCGAGCAGCGCGATGACCAAAATGATCAGAATGATCGTACCGATAGACATGCGGAAATCTCCTCCAGCCCTTCGTTAGAAGGGTCGTTTGCAACCTGTCCCGTGGTGCGAGGGCAACTTGCCGCAGGTTCTAAAGTTCCGCCAATGAAACACCGGGTGCACGCGCAACTTGCATGGAACCTTTGTGGTACCGCCGGGCATGACTATGTGAGGTTCAATCACTAACCGGGCAGAGCCATGTCAGCACCGCTTGTCGTCTCCATTCCCCACCGCTTGGGCCGCGAGGAGGCGGTGCGCCGGCTCAAGACTGGGCTAGGCCGCGCTGCGGCGAGCATTCCCGTGATGCAGGTCGAGGAGGAGAGCTGGAGCGGCGACAGCATGAATTTCCGCATCCGCGCGCTCGGGCAGATCGCGACGGGGCAGGTCGACGTCGCCGACGACCATGTCAAGGTGCAGGTGGTGCTGCCCTGGCTATTGCAGCGCTTTGCGGAGATGGCGCAGGCCACGATTCGCAAGCGCGGCCAGCTGCTGTTGGGCAAGGACGGGAAAAGCTAGCGTTCAAGCGCGGGTGCGCTGTCGCACCGGCTTCGCCGCGCCCGCTGGGCGCGCGGGGATGACCGAAGCGGGAAAACCGCGAAGCGCCTGCGCGAGCGGCAGATCGTTGCCGGCGAAACCCGGCACATTATAGCCCGTGACGTCAATAGTGGCGTCGGCCCCATCGAACGCCGGCCATTCGCGGCCTGCTTGCGTGAAAGGTGCGAACTGGCGCCCGACCACGACGATCGCCGCAGCCCGGCCGTGGCGGCGGGCAAACGCTACGACATGGTCGGCATGTGCGCCCCGCACCTGAAGCGGCTGGTAGTCACCTCGCGCGAAGACGTCGGGCAGCTCGTTGCGCAGCTTGAGCAGGTGCCGCGTCCAGGCCAGCTTGAGCTGACCGTCCGGCCAGCTCTTGATTAGGTGATTCCAATCCGGATTCTCCAGCCTGCCCAGCGCCGCATGTCGCGCGGAAAAATCCACCGGGCGGCGGTTGTCGGGATCGACCAGCGACAGGTCCCAGAATTCGGTGCCTTGGTAGAAGTCGGGTACGCCCGGCAATGTCGCCTTGAGCGTGAGCTGGCTCAGCGCGTTCAGCGCGCCGAGCAGCGCGACGCGGCGAGCCAGCGTGTTCAGCGCCTCCAGGAATTCGCCTGATTGCGCGGGATCGAGGATCTTCGCAATGAAGCTCTTGACGCCGTTCTCATAGGCCTCGTGCGGGTTGAGCCAGCTGGTCTCCTCCTTGCCCTCGCGCGCGGCCTTGAGCGCGTAGGCCTGGATACGCGCGACGAAACCGGCATCGGCCGGCTCCTGGAGGGAGCAGGCGCCGAGCAGCGTCTGGTAGAGCATGTATTCGAACGTTGCCGACGGAGCGCGCAGATTGCCGTCCAGCGCGAGGTGCGGCGCGTTCAGGACTTTCCAGCGTGCCACGGCGCTGGTCCATTCGCCGGGAATTTCACTTAAGGCAGCAATCCGCGCGCGGGCGTCCTCGCCACGTTTGGTGTCGTGCGTGGCGGTCGCCGTCATCCCTTGCGGCCATTCCCTGGCGCGGGCCTGCATGGTCTCGTGGAAAGCGGGAATGGTGAGGCCCTTGCTCGCGGGATCGCCGCCGACTTCGTTCAGGGCGAGCAGCCGGTGGAATTGATAGAAAGCGGTGTCCTCCAACGACTTCGCCATCATCGGCCCGGTGAATTGCTGCACCTTCAGCGCAAAGCGGCGCACCCGCGGGGCGCTGTGCGGGGGACGACCGGGCTTGAGCAGGTCCATGGTGAGGGCGTCGCGCAGGAAGTCGAAAATGCCTTCGTCCGCGGCGAACCATTCCCGGCGAGCGTGCTCGATGGTGTTGTCGATCAGCTTACGATCGTTCGCCGTTGGCGCGCTTGTCGTCAAATAGGTGCGGTACACCGGGAAATGCAGCACATAGAGCTCGAGCGCCTGCCGCAGGCTGTCAGCGGAAAAGTCGCGGGTCGAGTAGTGCCCGTTGGCGATGCGCGCAAGCAGGCGCGTCAGAACCGTGAATTCGCTGGTCAGCAGCGTCTCCAGCACGCGCCGTTTGGCGTCCTTGACGTAAGGCGCGAGCCGCGGCGGCCGGTTGCTGATCTGCCGCCAGGTCTCGTCCATGGCCTCCAGCCCCTTGGCGTCGACCAGAACGTGAGTGATGGCGTTCATCCACTCATAGCCGGTGGTGCCCTGGACGCCGGCGAAATGCGGCAGGCGCTCGTGCTCGCACAGGATTTTCTCGATCACCGTATAGAACGGCTTTGTGGTGCCCTGAGCGTCGCGCACCAGCCGGCGCAGCCGCTGGCAATATTGCGCGGGATCGCGCAGGCCGTCGATATGATCGAGCCGGATGCCTTGCAGTTTGCCGTCGGCAATGAGTTGCTTCACCAGCCGGTGCGTGGCGGCGAACGTGCCGGGATCCTCGACGCGCATGCCGGCGAGCCCGTTGACGTCGAAGAAACGTCGATAGTTGATGTCGCTGGAGGCAAGCCGCCAGTGCCCCAGCTTGTAGTGCTGGCGCTCCAGCAAATGATGCAGCGCCAGCGTCTGCGCGGGACGGTCCTTGGCCGCGCGATAGGCGCCGAGGCCGCGCCCGATGATATCGGCGCTGCCTGCGATCTCCCTGAGCTCCGCCTTGAAGCCGGGTGCTTCCTTGCGGTTGGGGCGGCGCAGTCCCGTGTAGCGCGCCGCGAGCGACAGCAGGCGCTTGCCCGTCTCGGTCTCGGCGGCGTCGGCGTCCTTCACGATCATCCGCAGCACCTCGCCATAGCGCTCCGGCGCGATCGGCAATCGATGTTCGAAATACCAGGCGGAAAAACTACCTTCGTTGGGATCGTAGCGCAGCTCGATATCGCCGCTCTCGAGCGCTTCGCCATAGGACGCTCCGAGGATCGGCAGCAGCACGCCGCCGCGGGCGCGGAAGGCCAGTTGATCCCAGTCGATATCGAAGGAGACGGCGTGCGGCGAGGCCTGGCCCCATTCCAGCACGTCCAGCCACCAAGGATTGTCGGCGAAGTGCACGCCGACATGGTTCGGTACGAAGTCGATGATGAGGCCGAGGTCGTGTCGCGTCAGCGCCTCGCTCAGCCGCGCGAAGCCGGCCTCGCCGCCGAGCTCCGGATTGAACTGGCTGTGGTCGACGGTGTCATAGCCGTGCGTCGAGCCCTTGCGGGCCTTCATCACCGGCGAGGTGTAGAGATGCGTGATTCCCAGCGCCTTCAGGTAGGGCACCACCGCGGCGGCCTTGTCGAAGTCGAAATCCGCGGTGAGCTGAAGCCGGTAGGTTGCGAGAGGAATGGCTGGAGCCATCTCAACCTCCGAGGCGCCAGACCACCGACCAGCGCGCAAGCCGGTCGCCGGCCGCGCCGCCCCAGATCAGGGTCCCCACACCGGCGTCGGAACACGCGATGTCCTTGTCGGAGAGATTGGCCACGAGGCGCAACGTCGCGCCATCTCCCATGTGCCAATGTGCGGTGAGCAGGCCGCTATCGGCCACGGCGGCATCACCGAAGCGCGCACCTTTCAGTCGTGGCGCGATCTCCTTGTGGCGGAGTGCGAGCAGCTCCCGCACCAGCGCGAGACGCGCATCCTGCTCCGGCGTGTGGTCGGTCCAGTCGAGCACGGCCGATTGCAGTGTTGCCGGATCGAGCGGGTCGGGCACCTCGTCGCCGTACTTTTCATAGGCCCAGGCGTATTCCTGCCTGCGCCCCTTGCGGACGGCATCAGCCAGTCCGCCCTGGAAGTCGCAGAAGAACGGGAAGGGCGCGATGGAGCCCCACTCCTCGCCCTGGAACAGCATCGGCACCATCGGTGCGAGCAGGGTCACCGCGAGTGCGGCTTCGATCTGCTCGGGCGATGCCAGGCTTTCGAGCCGGTCGCCAAGCGGCCGGTTGCCGATCTGGTCGTGGTTCTGCAGGAAGTTGACGAAGGTTGCCGGCGGCAGCTCGCCGCTGTTCTCGCCCCGCGGCTTCTTGCCCCAGAATTCCGAGATCTCGCCCTGATAGACGAAGCCGGAGGCGAGCGCGCGTGCGAGATCGAGCCGCGGCGTTTGATAGTCCGCATAATAGCCGGCGAGCTCGCCCGTCAGCATCACGTGCCAGACGTGGTGGTAGTCGTCGTTCCACTGGCCGCGATATTTGCCGTTCGGAGGCTCCTGCGCCGCGTCGAGCAGGCTCGCGCGGTTGTCGCCGTTCTCCAGCACGAGATGGATATGGCGCTCCGTCGCCTTGGCAAGCTCGCCCGCGGCGACGCTAAGGTCTTGCAGCATCGATTGCTCGCCGGGGATCGCCATGATGTGATTGGCGGCATCGAGCCTCAGGCCGTCGAAGCGATAGTCGCTGAGCCACGACAGCGCGTTCTCGACGGCAAAAGCGCGAACCTGCGGCACGCGATAATCGATCGCACTGCCCCATGGCGTGTGCGCGTCGGTGAAGAAGGCCGGCGCGTAGCGGCCGAGGTAATTTCCCTCGGGGCCGAAATGATTGTAGACGACGTCGAGGAACACCATCAGCCCGCGCAGATGGGCTTCGTCGATCAGCGTCTTCAATTCATCGGGATGACCATAGGCGCTGTCGGGCGCGTACCACAGCACGCCATCATAACCCCAGCCGCGGCGACCGGCGAAGTCAGCCAGCGGCATCAGTTCGATCGCGGTGATGCCGGTCGCGACGAGATGATCGAGCTTGTCGATCATCGCACGATAGGTGCCTTCCGCAGTGAAGGTGCCGACATGCGTCTCGATCAGCACCGTCTCTTCCCAGGGGCGGCCGCGCCAATCGGATGCGCGCCAGTCGAAGGCGTCATGATCGATCACCTCGCTCGGGCCGAACACGTCGTCGGGTTGGAATGCAGACGCCGGATCGGGCACGTCGATCTCGTCATCGATCCTGAATTTGTAGTTGCTGCCGACGGGCAGATTGGCAATCTCGGCGACATACCAGCCATCCTGCCGGCGCTGCATCGCGTGTCGTCTGTCGAGCAGGAGATCGACACGGCGCGCGGCAGGCGCCCACAGCCGGAACGATACGCCGTCCCTCGTCGGCCTCGCCCCGAAGGATGGCCTCATAGCGCCCCCGCGAAAGCGAGCACGGAGCGCGGCGGCGCCTTGCTGTCGCTCCCGGGCTGGAAGTCGATCGTATTCAGCTTGGCGTCGGTCGTGTTCAGGATCTGCTGCCAGCTCTTGTATTCAGTCATTTTTGGCAATTTGAATGCGATCTCTTCGGGGGCTGCGTTGAGTACGATAAAGATCGCGGCGCTGCCCGGTTCCATCGGCCCCATCACATAGGAGAGGAACCGCCCTTCCGGGAATTTCCAGTCGCTTTCCGTCATTTCGTCGCCGGCCGGCGTCAGCCACAGCGCGCCATAGGAGATGCCGTCCTTGGGGCGGCCGTCGAGCCAGCGATGGCTGCGAAGCTGCGAGAACCGGCGGCGGATATCGGCGAGTTCGGCGACAAAACCGACCATGTCGTCGCCGTCCTTGCCGAGATTGTCCCAGCCGACCCAGCCCACCTCGTTGTCCTGGCAATAGGCGTTGTTGTTGCCTGATTGCGAATTCCCGACCTCGTCGCCTGCGAGGATCAGCGGAATGCCCTGCGCCAGCATGAGGCAGGCCAGTACGTTCTTGCGAAGCTGCCGGCGCAAGCTGACGATTTGGGGATCGTCGGTCGGACCCTCGACACCGCAATTGTTGCTGTGGTTGTCGTTGGAGCCGTCGCGATTGTCCTCGCCATTGGCCTCGTTATGCTTCTCGTTGTAGCTGAAGAGATCGGCCAGGGTGAAGCCGTCATGCACGGTGATGTGGTTGATGCTGGCGCGCGGCCGCCGTCCGTCGTGGTTGAACAGGTCGGAGGACGCCGTCATGCGGCTGGAGATATCGCCGATCAGGCTGCCTTCGCCGCTCCAGTAGCGGCGCATGGCGCTGCGGTAACGGTCGTTCCACTCCGACCATTGCGAGGGAAATGCGCCCACCTGATAGCCGCCAAGGCCGAGATCCCAGGGTTCGGCGACGAGCTTGACGCTCGCCAGCACCGGGTCCTGGCGGATCGCGGTCAGGAACGAGCTGCCTCGATCATAACCGTTCGGTCCGCGGGCCAGCGTGGTGGCGAGGTCGAAACGGAAGCCGTCGACGTGGCAGACCTCGACCCAGTAGCGCAGTGAATCCATCACCATCTGCAGCACGCGCGGGTGGGTGAGGTTCACCGACGAGCCGCAGCCGGTAAAATCGTCGTAGTAGCGCGGGTTTTCGCGGTTCAGCCAGTAATAGGAGGCGTTGTCGATGCCGCGATAGCACAGCGTCGGACCGAGATGATTGCCCTCGGCGGTGTGATTGTAGACGACGTCGAGCATCACCTCGATGCCGGCATCGTGCAGACGTGCGATCGTGGTGCGGAAGGAATCGAGAGCGTTGTCCTGGGCGTAGCGCTGCTCGGGCGCGAAGAAGGACAGGGTGTTATAGCCCCAGTAGTTGACGAGCTTCTTCTCCACCAAGATGCGGTCGTCGACGAAGCTGTGCACCGGCAGAAGCTCTACCGTGGTGACGCCGAGCTTCTTCAGGTGCTCGATCATCGCGGGCGAGGACAGGCCGCCATAGGTGCCGCGCAAATTCGGCGGCACGTCGTCGCGCTTCTGTGTCAGTCCCTTGACGTGGGCCTCGTAGATGATGGTATCTTCCCAGGGAATGTTGGGCCGGATCTCGCGGCGGCCCCAGTTGAAGGTCTCGTCGACGACGACGGCCTTCGGCATGCCGCGCGCGTTGTCGCGCCGGTCGAACGACAGGTCTTCGCGCGGGCTTCCGGTGCGATAGGCGAAATGCGCGTCACTCCAGACCAGCCGCCCGGAAAGCCGCTTGGCATAGGGGTCTAGCACGAGCTTGTTGGCATTGAAGCGGTGGCCGTGCTCCGGCTCGTAGGGGCCATGCACGCGGTAGCCGTAGAGCTGGCCGGGCGAGACGTCGTTGAGATAGCCGTGCCAGACATCCTCGGTGCGCTCCGGCAGCTCGACGCGCTCGAGTTCGCGGCGGCCCTGCATGTCGAACAGGCACAGCTCGACCTTCTGCGCGTTGGCGGAGAACAGCGCGAAATTGGTGCCGCGTCCGTCCCAGCTTGCGCCGAGGCGTGCGGGCGATCCAGCAGTCAGGCGCATCGTTCAGCTTTCCGGAACGAGGAAGATCGCGGCGAGCGGCGGAATGGTGAGGCGGAGCTCGCCATTGACGGCGTGGACTTCGCCGATGTTGCCGACATTGCTGCCGCCGTAATGGGCGGAGTCCGAGTTGAACACTTCCTTCCACTTGCCACCGAACGGCGCGCGAACGCGGTAATTGCGATAGACATTGGGTGAGAAGTTGACGATCACCATGCACCGGGCGTGCTCGTCAAATCCCTTGCGCAGCCAGGCGAACACGTTGCGGTTGGCGTCGTCGGTGATCAGCCATTCGAAGCCGGCCTGCTCGCAGTCCATCTGGTGCAGGGCGGGCACCGCGCGATAGAGCCGGTTGAGATCGCGGATCAACGCCTGGATGCCTGAATGGGGCTTGTACTCGAGCAAGTGCCAGTCGAGCGATTGGTCGTGATTCCATTCTCGGCTTTGCGCGATCTCGGCGCCCATGAACAGCAGCTTCTTGCCGGGATGGCCGAACATGAAGCTGTAATAGGCGCGCAAATTCGCGAAGCGCTGCCATTCGTCGCCGGGCATGCGCCCGAGGATAGAGCGCTTGCCGTGCACGACTTCGTCGTGCGACAGCGGCAGGACGAAGTTCTCCGAGAAGGCGTAGTGCAGGCCGAACAGGATGTCGCCGTGATGATGCTTGCGGTGGATCGGGTCCTTGCTGATGTAGTTCAGCGTGTCGTGCATCCAGCCCATATTCCACTTGTAGCCGAAGCCGAGCCCTCCGAATTCGACCGGGCGCGAGACCTGCGGCCAGGCGGTGGACTCTTCGGCGGCCGTGGTCGCCTGCGGGAAACGCGCGAACAGCTCGGTGTTGAAGCGGCGCAGGAATGCGATCGCCTCGATGTTCTCCCGGCCGCCATGCTGGTTCGGAATCCACGCCCCGGGCGGACGGCTGTAGTCGAGGTAGAGCATGGATGCGACGGCATCGACTCGCAGTCCGTCGATCGCGTAGCGCTCGAGCCAGAACAGCGCGTTCGAGACCAGGAAGTTCGTCACTTCGGTGCGGCCGTAATTGTAGATCAGCGTGCCCCAATCGAGATGCCGGCCCTGGAGCGGATTGGCGTGCTCGTACAGCGCTGTGCCGTCGAAGCTGCCGAGCCCGTGCGGATCGTCCGGGAAGTGGCCGGGCACCCAGTCGAGCAGCACGCCGACGCCCTCGCGGTGGCAGGCATCGACCAGCGCGGCAAAATCCTCCGGCGTGCCGAAGCGGCTGGTCGGCGCATACAGCCCGGTCGGCTGATAGCCCCACGAGCCGTCGAAAGGATGCTCGCTGACGGGGAGGAATTCGAGATGGGTGAAGCCCATGTCGCGGGCGTAGGCCGGCAGCTGCTCGGCCAGCTCGCGATAGGTCAGCCATTCATTGCCGTTCTTGCGCCGCCATGAGCCGAGATGGACCTCGTAGATCGACATCGGCGCGGACAACGCGTTGATGCCGTCGGGCGCCGGTCGCGGCCGGGGCAGATGTGCTTCGTCGAACACGATAGAAGCGGTCTTCGGGCGCACCTCGCTTGCAAAAGCCATCGGATCGGACTTCAGCGGAAGCAGATGGCCATGCGGTCCGATAATTTCGAACTTGTAGTGGTCGCCGGCCTTGGCGTGCGGGATGAACAATTCCCAATAACCCGCGCCGCGCACCCGCATCGGATGGCGCCGTCCGTCCCAAAAATTGAAATCGCCGACCACGGAGACGCGCCGGGCGTTGGGCGCCAGCACCACGAAGCCGATGCCATCGATGCCTTCGAGCCGCATCGGATGCGCGCCGAGCTTGTCGTAAAGGCGCTGGTGGGTGCCTTCGCCAAGCAGATAGAGGTCGAAATCGGTCAGGATCGGCGGAAAGCGATAGGTGTCCTCGAATTCGATGACGTTGTCGCCGAACTTCGCGCGGAGCTGGTAGTGCTTCGCGCCGTTCGGCAGAGCTCCGATGAACAGGCCGGCATCATGGACGCGATCGAGCTTCGCCACCTCGCCGTGCTCGCCCACCGCCTCGACGTTGGAAGCATCGGGAAGAAACGCGCGCACCACGCTCTTGTCGCCCTCGGGATGCAGCCCGAGATAGTGGAACGGATCGGAGTGGCGACCCTCGATGATCGCATAGGCCTCGGCAGGGAGTTTAGGCATGGGCTTCGCTCTCGATACTGGACAGAATGCGAAGCAGTCCGGACAGCGGCGCATGGAGCCCCTCAGGCCGGTGGGACAGCTCGTACTCTACTTCCTCGAACGCTTGATCAAGCAGGAAAAACCTTAACAGGCCAGCCGCAGATTGCGGATCTTCCGGCCACAGCCGCCGATCGGTCATGGCTTCGCGGTAGGCGGTGAGGAACGTCGCGGTGGTGCGCTCGCGCCATTCGTCGAGCGCAGCCGTGAGACGGCCCTGTTCGTCGGAGGCGCCCGTGAGCGCGCGGTGAAGCGCCGCGTTAACCGAAAGATCAATCGAGCGGATCAGGCCGGCAACGTCACGCGCCGCAGGCAGCTTGCGCCGCTTGTCGGCCAGCGGCAAACGCGGATCTCCGTCGAAGTCGATGATGAAGATATCGTCCTTCACGATCAGAGTTTGCCCGAGGCGGAAATCGCCATGATGACGGATGTTCAACCCGCCGAGCTCGGAAGGTAAGAGCGCGTTGAGCCGGCCGGACAGGATCGCGCGCTCCGCGGCGAGCTGATTGATCAGCGGTCGGTCCACCTCCCGCAGGCGGTCGGTGCTGGCGGCCAGCCGCTCGAAAACCCGCTCGGCCCGTGTCTCGAGCTCGGATGACCAGCGCTTGACGTGTGCGGAGCCAATGGGCTCCGGCGCGAGATCTCCGGGCTTTGCAGCGGCCAGAGCCACATGCAGCTCGGCGAGCCGTCGGCCGATCTGCGCAATGAAGTGCAGATAGGGCGCTTGCTCCTGGGTCTCGCGGGGCATCTCGCCCGGTGGCAGCACCCGTTGCTCGTCGATATAGCGGTCGAGATAGCCCGCGGTGACGCCCCAGCCGTCGCCCTGATTCTCGACATAGGCGTGCAGCACGCCGACTGCGCTGCGACGGTCGTCTTCGACCAGCTCGACGCTGCCGAGCAGTGCCGGCGTATTGGCAAAGCGGGCGATCTCGGTGAGGTAGGAGCCGATCTCGATCTCGGGATTGATGCCGGCTTCGAGCTGGCGATAGATCTTGGCGACATACTGGTTGTCGACCAGCGCGGTGCTGTTCGACTGCTCGATCGTGCGGATGCGTTCGGGCTCCTTGATGGTGTACTCGGCAAACCGGCTGGTCGCCTTGAACTCCAGCCGCAGATTGTTTTCTTCCACCACCAGATTCTGCGACAGATTGCGCAGGAACAGGCCGATGAAGATCTGCTCGGTTGCCACGTCCAGCAGCGTGCCTTCGCGGGCCCCCTGACGCACGGCGGCGAGCGCCCTGGGATTGAAACGTTCGCGGTCGAAGCGCACCCATTCGATCTGCATCGGCAGCACGTAGCGCGTGGTGACGTCGCCCTGCGCGGCCTCGAAGAATGCGATCCAGGGCCTGTTGTCGCCGATGTCGCAGAACGGTACTGCCGAGGTCAGCGTCGGCTTGATGTGCTTGGGATTGTGCTCCGGATACCATCGCGTGCGCGACAGGAATCCCGGCAGCACCTCGTGCTCGAACACGCCGCGCTCGCGCGCCAGCGACACCCAGGTCGAGTTCACCGGCACCACCAGCGTCTCGAATTCGGGCACTGCGCGCGGCGTCACCGGCTCGGACTTGTCGCGCTCGGTGAGCTGGAACCAGTAGAAGCCATAGGGCCCCAGCGTGACCATGTAGGGCAGTTCGCCGATCGCCGGAAAACGCGTGCGGCCGAGCATCTCCTGCGGGATGCGGTCCTTCCAGGGCGACAGATCGAGCTCGGTCGCCTGGGCCGCGCGCGACAGATTGGCGACGCAGAGGATCACCTCGTCGCGGTACTGCCGGACATAGGCCAGCACGGCGCGGTTGGCCGGGCGGATGAAGGTCATGGTGCCGCGGCCGAAGGCGAGCGTCGATTTGCGCACCGAGATCAGACGCTTGGTCGCGCTGAGCAGCGAGGACAGGCTGCGCGACTGCGCCTCCACGTTCACCGATTCATAGCCGTAGACCGGATCCATGATCAGCGGCGCGTAGAGGCGGGCCGGGTCGCAGCGCGAGAAGCCGCCGTTGCGGTCCGGGCTCCACTGCATCGGCGTGCGCACGCCGTTGCGGTCGCCGAGATAGATGTTGTCGCCCATCCCGATCTCGTCGCCGTAGTAGATGATCGGCGTGCCGGGGAAGGACAGCAGCAGCGAGTTCATCAGCTCGATCTTGCGCCGGTCGTTGTCCATCAGCGGCGCGAGGCGCCGGCGGATGCCGACATTGATGCGGGCGCGCGGATCGTTGGCGTAGGTGGTCCACAGATAGTCGCGCTCGACGTCGGTCACCATCTCCAGCGTCAGCTCGTCATGGTTGCGCAGGAACAGCGCCCATTGGCAGCTCGCCGGAATATCCGGCGTCTGGCGCAGGATGTCGGTGATCGGGAAACGGTCCTCCTGGGCGATCGCCATGTAGATGCGCGGCATCAGCGGGAAGTGGTAGGCCATGTGGCACTCGTCGCCGCGGCCGAAATATTCCTGCACGTCCTCCGGCCATTGATTGGCCTCGGCCAGCAGCAGCTTGCCCTTGGAGTAGGAATCCAGCTCGTGGCGGAGCCGCTTGATGATGGCATGCGTCTCGGGGAGGTTCTCGTTCGAGGTGCCTTCGCGCTCGCAGAGATAGGGAATGGCGTCCAGACGGAAGCCGTCGACGCCGGCATCCAGCCAGCGCTTCATCACCTGGATCAGCGCGCTGACGACGCGGGGATTGTCGAAATTGAGGTCCGGCTGGTGCGAGAAGAAGCGGTGCCAATAAAACGCCCCGGCCTCGTGATCCCAGGTCCAGTTCGACTTCTCCGTGTCGGTGAAGATGATGCGGGTGCCCTGGTATTTCTGGTCGGTGTCGCTCCAGACATACCAGTTGCGGGCGCTCGAGCCTGCCGGGCTGCGGCGAGCACGCTTGAACCAATTGTGCTGGTCCGAGGTGTGGTTGACGACGAGCTCGGTGATGACGCGCAAGCCTCGCTTCTGCGCCTCCTGGATGAAGCGCTTGAAATCCTTCATCGTCCCGAAATCGGGATTGACGGAACCGTAGTCGGCGATGTCGTAGCCGTCGTCGCGGCCGGGCGAGGGATAGAACGGCAGCAGCCAGAGCGCGGTGACGCCGAGCTCCTGGAGATAGGGCAGCTTCTCGGTCAGCCCGGCGAAGTCGCCGATGCCGTCATTGTTGCTATCGGCAAACGCCTTGACGTGAAGCTGATAGATAATGGCGTCCTTGTACCAGAGCTCGTCCACGATCTCGGCAGCCTCGGCTTTCTTGGTGTCGACGGAAGACAATACGTTCATGGCGTGCGCCCTTACGCCAGGCAGCGGAACAGCAGCGCCGGATCGCGCTCGGGATCGATACGCAATTTGATCCCGCCCCATTCGATGCGGGCCTGTTCGCCGGTGAGGAGGTTTTCGAGTGCCGACACATGGTGTCGCTGCCCGCCGGCGTCAACCGTGACGTCGCCGAGCGGCAACCAGAATTCGCGCACGTGGCACGAGAGCGCAACCACGGCCACGACGATGTTGGCCGGGTCGGTCGCTTCCTTGACGAAGGCGATCGTCTCGCCCTCTTCGATGCCGAGGAAGCGCAGGTTCGCCGTCCGCTGAAGCGCAGCATTCTCGCTGCGGATGCGATTGAGCTCCGTGATGTAGGCCTTGATGTTGCCGGGCTTGTTCCAGTCGCGCTGCTTGATCTGGTATTTCTCGGAGTTGAGATATTCCTCGCGGCCGGGGATCGCGTCGTGCTCCAGCAGCTCGAACCCGCTGTAGACGCCGTAATTGCCGGACAGCGTCGCCGCCAGCGCGACGCGCGATTTGAACGCCCATGTCTCGCCGCCCTGGAGATGATAGGGCAAAAGATCGGGCGTATTCACGAACAGGTTCGGCCGATAGAAGTCACGTTCGGGATAGCGCGTCAGCTCGCCGAGATATTGCTCCAGCTCCCACTTCGCCGTGCGCCAGGGGAAATAGCTGAACGATTGCGCAAAGCCGAGCTTGGCGAGGCCCTTCATCAGCTTCGGGCGCGCGAACGTCTTGGAAAACAGGATCACCTCGGGATGCCGGCGGCGGATGTCACGGATCAGCCACTCCCAGAAGGCGAGCGGCGCGGTGTCGTGATTGTCGATGGCGAAGATGGTGACGCCGTGGTCGATCCAGAACAGCATGGCGTCGCGAAACGCGTTCCACAGTCCAGCCCGGTCGACGGACGCGAAATCGGGGATGACGATATCGGAATAGGGCCCGTCAGCCGTCCGCACCGACCGATCCGGGCGCCATTTGAACCATTCCGGATGCTGCGTCAGCCACGGGTGGTCCGGCGAGCATTGCACGGCGAAGTCGAGCGCGAGTTCGAGGCCGTATTCCAGGCAGGTCGCGACCAGCGCGCGAAAATCCTCGATCGTGCCGAGTTCGGGGTGCAGCGCGTCGTGCCCGCCCTCGATGGCGCCGATCGCATAAGGCGAGCCGGGATCGCCGTCGCCCGCCACCGGCATGTTGTTGCGGCCCTTGCGCCGGGTGCGGCCAATAGGATGGATCGGCGTGAAGTACAGCACGTCAAAGCCCATCGCGGCGATGTCGGGCACGCGCGCGATGCAGTCGCGGAGCGTGCCATGCTGTCCTGGCACCACGCTCTGGCTGCGCGGCATCATCTGATACCAGGCGCCGAAGCGTGCCTTGTCGCGGTCGACGAACAGTGGGAATAGCGCCGAGCGCGTGAGATCAGGCCGCAACTGGCTCTCGGCCATGGCTGCGCCGAGCTCGGTTGCCAGCAGCGGGGCAACGTCGCCGGTCTGAAGATAGTCCTCGCATCGCCTGACGATGACGGCGGCGGCGTCCTGCTGCGCGCCATGCGCCTTGGTCAAAAGGCCGGCGCCCTCGATCGCATCGAGCGTGACGTCGGCACCGGAGCGCTGCTTGCGCGCGACCGCGTGCGACCAGGTGGCGAATTCGTCGGTCCAGGCTTCGATCGCATAGACATATTTGCCGGGCTCGACGGGTGTGAACGCGCCGGACCAGCGGTCATTGCCGTGAGGGATCATCGGCTCGCTCTGCCATTCGCGGTCCTGCTCCTGTCGCCAGATCAGCGCTGCGCCGATCACGGCGTCGCCGTCCCGGTAGATGTCGGCCCAGACCTCGACCGGTTCGCGCGCGATCCGCTTCACGGGGAAGCGCCCGCCGTCGATCAGGGGATAGACGTCCTCGATGAGGAAAGTGCTGCCGACTGCGGCACTCTCGACAGTTTGAATTGTCTTGTTCACGGTGATGCCATTGACAAGAAAGCAGGAGCCCGTTTCCCTTGCCGGGAACCTACGCTTGATACCACTATAGAAAGCCGCTTGTGTGTCATTGGTTCCCTGGGGAACGGCAGGCGCGGCTCGCGAGTTAACCCTGACTAACCTCTTCCGCGACCTCGTTAAAATCGATGCCCCCGGCCACAAAATGGCCTGCAAGCTGCGTGCCGAATGGATCTTTTAGCTCAAGCCCGGATCAAGGGCGTTCAATCCGAATTCGTCGATGCCCTCGGAAAGCTGCGGGTCACCGATCCCGTGGCCCTCAAATCCATCCTCGACGCCTTGCCGGAAAAGCGGGTTTACCGCTTCGTCAGCGGGCCTGTGGTGGTACGCGCCTTGGGCCATCCGCGCACCGAATTGGTGACGATCGGTGCGCCGCCGCTCAAATGGAAGATGACCGGCAACGGCAATTTGATCGCGCAAGGTGAGACGCGCGAGCCCGTGATTGCCTGGCCGGCCGGCCTGCCGCTCGGCTATCACCGGCTGACGCTGACGGATGCCGGAGGCGTGACGGAAGAGGTGCCGATGATCGTGGCGCCGGAGCGGGCCTTCGGCGGCGATTTCGACCGGGGCTGGCTGCTTGCCGTGCAGCTCTACAGCGTCCGCTCGGACCGCAATTGGGGCATCGGCGATTTCACCGACCTCGCCGGTCTGGTCCGGCTCGCGAAGCAGTTGGGCGCCGACGGCGTCGGGCTCAATCCCCTGCATGTGTTGTTCGATGACCATCCGGCCGATTGCAGCCCCTATTCGCCGAACAGCCGGCTGTTTCTCAATCCGCTCTATATCGACGTCGAGGCGATCCCGGAATTTTCCCCCGACCTCGTCCCCGATGCGGCCGCGACCGCCGCGCGGCTCCGCGACGGTGATCGTGTGCCCTATCCGGACATGGCGGCCTTGAAATGGTTGGCCTTGCGTGCCGCCTTCGACAGCTTCGTGAAAACCGCGAGCGGCGTCCGCCGCAACCAGTTCGACGCCTTCCGGGCGGCTCGCGCGCCGCTGTCCCGTTTTGCCTGCTTCGAGGTGCTACGCCATCGCTTTGCGGCGCCGTGGTGGGAATGGCCGCAGGAATGGCAAAAGCCGGATGAGACGAAATGCGCCGAGCTGCGCAACGGCCCGGACAAGCACGAGGTCGAGTTCGTCGAATTCGTGCAATGGACCGCCGATAGCCAGTTGCATGCGGCCAAGGAGCTGGCCGGCCAGCTCGGCATGCGGGTCGGGCTCTATCTTGACGTTGCCGTCGGCGTGCAGTCGAACGGCTTCGATGCTTGGAACGAGCAGGAGGCGATTTCTCGTCATCTCGCCGTCGGCGCGCCGCCGGACGTGCTCAATACCATTGGCCAGGATTGGGGCTTGGCCGGCTTCAATGCCGGCGGCCTGGAGGCGCAATCCTTCGTGCCATTCGCCGATATGCTCGCGGCTTCGATGCGCCATTCCGGAGCCATCCGTCTCGATCACGTGCTCGGCTTGAAGCGGCTTTATCTGGTGCCGCGCGGCTTCAAGCCCGACAACGGCGCCTATGTGCAGATGCCGTTCGAGGCGCTGCTGGCGACCGTGGCGCGGGAGAGCGCTGCCCATAAGTGCATCGTCATCGGCGAGGACCTCGGCACGGTGCCGGAAGGTTTTCGCGAGACCATGCAGGATTTCGGCATCTGGTCCTACCTCGTCATGATGTTCGAGCGCGACGATGCCGGTCACTTCCGGCCCGTCGATCACTACCGGCCCAACGCGCTGGTGACGTTGAACACGCATGATCTGTCGACCTATGCCGGCTGGCGCTCTTTCAGCGATCTCAAGATGAAGCGCTCGCTCGGGCTCGATCCCGGCGAGAACGATCAGGCCCGCTGGGATGCGCTCGGCCTGCTCGACGAGATCCTGCGTGCCAACGGCATCCGTGCCAATGATGTCTATTCGGTGCTCGCCTTCCTGTCGCGCACGCCGTCGCGGCTGCTTGCGGTGTCGCTGGAGGATCTGCTCGGCGTGATCGACCAGCCCAACATTCCCGGTACGATTGACGAGCATCCGAACTGGCGCCAGCGCCTGCCTGTGACGCTCGACAAGATCATTTCGAAGGTCGATGTCGCAGCCTTGAAGGCCGCGACACGGGAACGCTCGTTACCCGGCGGGCGTTGATCGCCGGGGTCTCCGGACGTCGTTTTCGAGGCTCGCACGACATTGTCTCAGAGGATTGAAGATTATGCGCTGATCGGCGACTGCGAGACCGCGGCGCTGGTCGGCCGCAACGGCTCGATCGACTGGCTGTGCTGGCCGGCCTTCGATTCCGACGCCTGCTTTGCAGCGCTCCTCGGCACGCACAAGAACGGCCGCTGGCTGATCGCGCCGAGCGAGGACGTCACCGCGACGTCGCGCCGCTATCTCGGCGACACCCTCATCCTCGAAACGCGCTTTGAGACTGACGGCGGCACCGTTGCGCTGATCGACTTCATGCCGCCGCGCGGCAAGGCCTCCGACATCGTGCGGCTGGTCCGCGGTGTCAGCGGCAAGGTGAAGATGCGGATGGAGCTCGTCATCCGCTTCGGCTTCGGCGTCGACATCCCGTGGGTGCGGCGGATCGACCATTCCCTGCTGGCGGTCGCCGGGCAGGACATGACCGTGCTGCGGACACCGGCCAAGACCCGAGGCGAGGATCTGACCACGGTTTCCGATTTCGAGGTGAAGGCCGGCGAGACCGTGCCGTTCGTGCTGACCTACGGCCCCTCGCATCTCGAGCCGCCCGCGCCAATCGATCCGGAGGTCGCACTCAAGGAGACCGAGAAATTCTGGCAGGACTGGTGCAGCCACTGCAATCGCGATGGCGACTATCGCGACCTGATCGTGCGCTCGCTGATCACACTCAAGGCGCTGACCTTCGCTCCGACCGGCGGCATCGTCGCGGCGCCGACCACCTCGTTGCCGGAGAAGCTCGGCGGCGCCAGGAATTGGGACTACCGCTTCTGCTGGCTGCGCGATGCCACCTTCACGCTGCTGGCGCTGATGAACTCGGGTTACACCGAGGAAGCCTCGGCCTGGCACAATTGGCTGTTGCGTGCGGCGGCAGGCTCACCGGCGAACATGCAGATCATGTACGGCATCTGGGGCCAGCGGCGGCTGCTGGAATGGGAGGCCGGTTGGCTCGATGGCTACGAGGGCGCACAGCCGGTGCGCGTCGGCAATGCCGCGCATGCGCAGCTCCAGCTCGACGTCTACGGCGAACTGATCGACGCCTTCCACCAATCGCGGATGGCCAAGCTCAAGCTCGACGACGAGAGCTGGGCGCTGGAATGCGCCGTGCTCAAGCATCTCGCCGAAGTCTGGGACCAGCCCGATCACGGCATCTGGGAGCGGCGCGGGCAGCCGAAGCACTATGTCTTCTCCAAGGTGATGACCTGGGTCGCCTTCGACCGCGGCATCAAGAGCGCCGAGACCTTCGGCTTCAAGGCGCCGCTGCTGCACTGGCGCACCTTGCGCGACGCCATTCATCGCGACGTCTGCAACCGGGGCTTCGACGCGGAGGAGAATGCCTTCGTGGAGTCCTACGGCTCGAAGCTGCTCGATGCCAGCGTGCTGCTGCTGCCGTCCGTTGGCTTCCTGGAAGCGTCGGATCCGCGCATTCGCGGCACCATCGCGGCGATGGAAAAGCACATGATGCCTGACGGCTTTGTGCTGCGGCACGATCCGCGCGAAGTGTCCGAGGAGAAGCAGCCGATCGAGGGCGCCTTCCTCGCCTGCAGCCTGTGGCTGGCCGATGCCCATGTACTGGCGGGCGATCTCGACAAGGCGCAAGCCTTGTTCGATCGCGTGGTCGGTGTCGCGAATGATGTGGGACTGCTAGCCGAGGAATATGATTCAGGCGCCAGGCGTCAGACCGGCAATTTCCCGCAGGCGCTGACTCATATCGCGCTGGTCAACACCGCGCATAACCTGTCGGCCGCAAGGCAGGGCAGCAAGAAGCCTGCGATGCAGCGGTCGAAGCAGTGACCTAGGCGACCTCGTTCCGCTTCAAAATCATCTCCATCGCTTCCGCAAAACCGTCGTGCTCGTTGGTCGCGGTGACGTGGGTGGCTTGGTCCTTGACGTTGTCGGCCGCATTGCCCATTGCGATCGAAACGCCGCTGACGCGAAACATCGCGAGGTCGTTCTGCATGTCGCCGATCGTGGCGACCGCGTCCGTTGAAATGCCGAGGCGCTTGGCCATGGCTTGCACGAATGTGCCCTTGTCGAAGCCGGGCGGGGTGATGTCGAGGTAATAGGTCTGCGAGCGCACCGCCATCGCCTCGCTGCCGAGCGCCTTCTGCATCGCCTTCTCGCAAGCTTCGAGGCCGGCTGCATCGGCGCTGGCCCCGACGATCTTGCAGGCGCTCGCGAGATACGGCGAGAAATCCGTCACGATGGTCGGGTCGGAGCGGATGGTGTGCTGCTCATGTGCCACGTATTGGCCATCAGGCTTGTCGATCAGCCATTTGTCGGTGGTGAACAGCCAGATGTCGGCGCCGAAGTCCCGCAGAATTTGCAAGCTTCGCTCGGCCGCCGCGGCGGGGATGAGATGCTGTTCGACCGGATTCATCTCGGGGTCGACGATCGAGGAGCCGTTGAACGGGCCGACCGGCAGCCAGAGCGCCAGCGGTTCGATCAGGAAACGCATGCCGATCGCGGGGCGGCTCGACGTAATCGTGAAGCCGATGCCGGCCTGGTGCAGACGCTGAACCGCGGACCTCGCGCGGTCGGTCAGCGTCTTGTCCTTGGTCAGCAGCGTACCGTCGACGTCGGAGACGACGAGCGAGATTTTTGTCATGACGGTCCCTTGGGTGTTTCTTGGGTGTTTGGCCTCAGCGTTTCGCGCCGCCCAGTTTCAACTGCCGCACCGCGCCGTCCACGATCGCTTCCACGGATTCGTCGATCGAGACTGTGATCACGTGCTCGCCAGCCTCCGGCGGCTCCAGCGTGTTGAACTGGCTCGTCAGCAGGCCGGGCGGCATAAAGTGCCCCTTGCGTTGCGCCAGGCGTGCGGCGATCAGCTCCTTCGTGCCCCTCAGGAAGATGAAGCGGACGTCGTCGCGTCCGCGCAGGAGCACGTCCCGATAGGTATGCTTCAGCGCCGAGCAGGCGATGATGACGTGCTCGCCCTTGTCACAGACCCTCGCGATCTCGTCGGCAATGGCGTTGAGCCAGGGCCAGCGGTCCTCGTCGGTGAGGGGATGGCCGGCCCGCATCTTCTCGACATTGCTGGCGGGATGAAAGCTGTCGCCGTCCTCGAAACGCCAGCCGAGGCGCTCGCCGAGCGCTTTTGCAACCGTGCTCTTGCCCGAGCCCGACACGCCCATCACGATCAATGCACAAGGTGCTTCAACGCCCGCCACGAATTCCCTCCGGAAGCGCGGCCTGGTCGACCAGCCAGACGGTCTCGCCATTCGAGCGCGCGCGTACAACCGGCAGAGTCTCGCCATTGAGCAGGCGCGTCAAGATCGGCTGCTTGTCGTGCCCCGCTATCTCGAACAGCATTTCGCGGCAGGACGCCAGCGCGGGCAGGGTGAGCGAGACCCGCGGCACGAAGGGGGCAACATTGGCCTTGGGGACGCCGACCACCCAGCGTCCCATCTCCTCGATCGCGGGGTAGCCCGGGAAGAGCGAAGCCGTGTGGCCGTCCGGCCCCGCGCCCATCAAGACCATGTCGAACAGCGGCCGTGCCGGATCCAGGCTTTCCGCGCCGTAGAAAGCCTGCAGCTCGCGCGCATAGGCCTCGGCGCTCTGATCAGGGTCGTCAGCCGTCGTCGGGATCGGGTGAACATGGCCGGAGGGCGCGTTGCGATCGAGAAAGGTCGCGCGCGCGACCGCCATGTTGTTGAGGGGATCGCTTTCGGGCACGAAGCGCTCGTCACCGATGAACCAGTGCACGCGCTCCCACGGGATTTTTTCGCGCCAAGCCTCGCTGCCCAGCAGCTGGTAGAGCCTCTTTGGGCTGGAGCCGCCGGTCAGGCAGATCGCAATGCGCCCGGGATTGGCCGCGATTCGCGCCATCACCCGTCCGGCCGCGGTCCGCGCGAGAGCCTCGGCGTCGGCCTCGACGATCAGCTTCGGCTGTCCGGCCGTCGCCGTCACGAAAATTTACGCCAGCTTCGGCCGTCGCGGCGGAGCAATTCATCGGCGCAGGCGGGGCCGTCGCTGCCGGCTTGATAGGTCTCGATGCCGTTGCTGCCCGCGTTCTTCCAGGCGTCAAGGAACGGCTGCACCGCCTCCCATCCGGCTTCGATGCCGTCGGCACGCTGGAACAGGATGTTGTCGCCGATCATACAGTCGTAGATCAGCGTCTCGTAGCCGGTCGAGGGATCGGCCCGGAAATAGTCGCCATAGCGGAACTTCATCTCGACGCCGTCGATGGTGACGCTCGGCCCCGGGATCTTGGCGTTGAACTGGAGCTCGATGGTCTCGGTCGGTGCGATGCCGATCGTGAGGAAGTTCTGAGAGAGACGATCGACAGCCGTGCCTGAGAACATCGACAGCGGCGCCTGCTTGAACTTGATCGCGACTTCGGTGCGCTTGTGGCCGAGCGCCTTGCCGGTGCGCAAATAGAACGGCACGCCGGCCCAGCGCCAATTGTCGATCATCAGCTTCAGCGCGACATAGGTCTCGGTAGTGCTGCCGGGTTTGACGTCCTCGGTCTTGCGATAGTCCGGGATCTCATCGTCGCCGATGCGCCCTGCGAGATATTGGGCGCGCACCGAGCTCTTCAGCGCTTCCTCTTCGCTCGGGCGCTGAATCGAGGTCAGAATCTCGGCCTTCTCGGAGCGCACGGAATGGGCGTCGAAACGCGCCGGCGGCTCCATCGCGACCAGCGACATCAGCTGGAACAGGTGGTTCGGCACCATGTCGCGTAGCGCGCCGGTGGCGTCGTAGAAGCCGCCGCGATGGCCGACGCCGAGCTTTTCCTCCACCGTGATCTGGATGTGATCGATATGGTTGCGATTCCAGATCGGCTCGAACATGCCGTTGGCAAAGCGCAGCACCAGGATGTTCTGCACCGTCTCCTTGCCGAGATAGTGATCGATCCGGTAGATCTGGTGCTCGTCCATGATCTTCAGCAGCTCGCCATTCAGCGCGCGCGCCGAGGCGAGGTCGGTGCCGAACGGCTTTTCGATCACCAGGCGCCGCCACGCCCCGTTCTCCTTCATCATGCCGGTGCGGCCGAGCTCGCGCGCGGTCGGCGCGAACGCAGCCGGCGGGGTCGCGAGATAGAACAGCCGGTTGCCGCCGGTATCCTGCGCGCATTCCAGGGAATCCAGATGCTCACGCAGGCGATCAAAGGATGGCGGATCCTTTGCGTCGGCTTCGACGAAGGTCACGCATTCCAGCAGCTTCTTGGCAATGTCGTCGTCCACCGGCCGGGTCGCGAACTGGCGCAAGCCCTTCAACAGGCTGTCGCGCAGCTCGTTGTCCGACTGGCCCCGGCGGGCGACGCCGACCACGCAGAACTTTTCGGGTAACAGATGCTCGGCCGCCAGATTGTAGAGCGATGGCATCACCAGCCGATGGGTGAGGTCGCCGGTGACACCAAAGATGACGAAGGCGCAATTTTCCGGCTTGCGCTTGGCTTGCGGGTCTTTTGTCACGAACTATTGGCCTTCGTTCTGCTAATTGCTATTTCGGCTTCGAAGCAGCCGGCTGCTTCGGCTCCTTGTGGCCGCCAAAACCGGCTCGCATCGCTGAGAGAATTTTCTCGGCGAAAGTGTGTTCCTTGCGGGAACGGAAACGTGCGAACAGCGCCGCGGTCAGGACTTCGGCCGGCACGGCCTCGTCGATCGCCGCGTTCACGGTCCAGCGTCCTTCGCCGGAATCCTCCACGAAACCCGAATACTCCGCCAGTGCAGGGCTATCCGCGAGCGCGGTCGAGGTAAGGTCGAGCAGCCAGGACGGGATCACGCTGCCACGCCGCCACACCTCGGCGATATCGGCGAGATCGAAATCGTAACGATGATCCGCCGGCAAGGCCTCGATGTTGGCGTTCTTGAGGATGTCAAAACCTTCGGCGTAGGCCTGCATCAGGCCGTATTCGATACCGTTGTGGATCATCTTGACGAAATGACCGGCGCCGACGGGGCCGGCATGGATGTAGCCCTGCTCGATGCGGGGATCGCGCCCCTCACGTCCCTCCGTGCGCGGAATGTCGCCGGCGCCGGGCGCGAGCGCGGCGAAGATCGGATCGAGCCGATCGACGACCTGTTTCTCGCCGCCGATCATCATGCAATAGCCGCGGTCGAGGCCCCAGACGCCGCCGGAGGTGCCGACGTCGACATAGTGGATGCCGCGCTCCTTCAGCGCCTTGCCGCGGCGGACGTCGTCCTGCCAGAACGTGTTGCCGCCGTCGATGATGACGTCGCCTTCCTGCATCGCGCCCGCGATCGTGTCGATCGTGGTCTCGGTGATGTGGCCGGCCGGCAGCATCACCCAGGCCGTGCGCGGCCGCTCCAGTTTCGCAATGAACTCTTCGAGCGTCGCCGAGCCGACCGCGCCGTCTGCCGCAAGGCCGGCGACGGCCTTGGCGTCCTTGTCGTAGACCACGGTCGAATGTCCGTGGCGCATCAGGCGGCGAACGATGTTGCCGCCCATCCGGCCGAGGCCGATCATGCCGAGTTGCATTTGAGGAATTCCCTTAGTTCAGTGCCTCGTTGAGCGCCGCATTGAGCGCCGCGAGACCCTTCTTGAGCCCGCCCTTCAAGTGGACCCGCAGCGCGCGCCGGCCGCGCTCGGTAAGCACGTCGAAGTCGCCGCGCGCCTGCGCGGCCTTGATGACGCCGAAGCTGGCCTTCTGGCCCGGCACCGGCAGGTCCTTGGCATCGTCGGCGGTGATCTGGAGGAACACACCGCTGTCCGGCCCGCCTTTGTAGGCTTGCCCCGTCGAGTGCAGGAAGCGGGGGCCGAACTCGGCGCAGGTCGCAACGTGTCGTTTCTCGCGCACCTCGAGCCGCATGGCCTGGAGCGCGTCGATCGTCGCCTTGTCGCGGGCGATGTAGCCGAGCAGGGCGACATAGTCGCCATGATTGGAGCGCGACAGATGCGCCTTCAGCCAGGAGGTGAGGTCGCCGTTGGCGCCGGCAGCGCGCAGGGCTGCGGCATTGGTCTCGTCGGTGTAGAGATCGGCCTCGGTGGTGCTGACCACCGGCTGCTCGGCCGGCAGCGCGCCGGTCTTTTCGAACGAGGCGGTGAGCTCTCGGGTCTTGATCTTGGCCGCTTCCACGTCCGGCTGGTCGAACGGGTTGATGCCGAGGATGCTGCCCGCGACCGCCGTTGCCATCTCGAAGCGGAAAAACTCCTGGCCGAGATGGTCGATCGACTTCATCACGATGCGCACGACGGGATGGCCGGCCGCTTCGATCGCAGCAAGCTGCGAGTCATGGGCGGCGTCCGCTTCGCCCTCGATACGGATGTCGATGAAGAGCCGGTCATTGCCGTAGACCGCCGGCTCGCCCAGCGGCTCGCCGTCGATCGGGATCAGGCCCTTGCCGTCCTTGCCGGTCGATTCCGCGATGAGCTGCTCGGCCCAGGCGCCGAAATCGGCAATCTTCTTCGACGACAGGATCGTCACCTTGTCGCGGCCTTCGAGCGCTGCATGGCCCATGGCAAGGCCGAGCTGCACGCCGGGGTTCTCGGCCGGCGGCACGTCCGGTCCGCAGGAGCGGGCCATCGCAAGCGCGTGCTTGATGAAGGTCTTGATATCGACGCCCGCGGTTGCCGCCGGCACCAGGCCGAATGGCGAGAGCACCGAATAGCGTCCGCCGATGGAGGGCTCGCCGTGGAAGATGCGCGCATAGCTTAGCGTCTTCGCCGCCGTCTCCAGCGACGATCCGGGATCAGTGACCGCAATGAAGCGATGGCCGGTCTTGACCTTCGGTCCGACCGCCTGCGCGACGCGCTCGTGGAAATAATCCTTCATCGCATTCGGTTCGGTGGTGCCGCCGGACTTGCTGGAGACGATGAACACGGTGTTGGCGATGTCGATCCTGGCCTCCATTGCCCGCACCTGCGCCGGATCGGTGGAATCCAGCACGTGCAGCTTCGGGAACCCGGGCTTCTTGCCGAAGGTCTCGGCCAGCACCTCCGGCCCGAGGCTTGACCCGCCCATGCCGAGCACGACGGCGTCGGAGAATTTCTGGCCTTTCACGCGGCTGGCATAATCCTCATAATCGGCGACGTCGGCCTTGGCGGCGCTGTCGAGCCAGCCGAGCCATTTGTCCTCGTCGGTGCCGGTCCAGACCGATTTGTCCCGTTGCCACAGCCTGCGGATCTTTGCCGACGCGCGCCATTCCTCGGTGCTCTTGGTCACGGCCTTGCCGAGGCCGTCGCCGAGCGAGAGAAGCTGGCGGTCGATCGCAGGCCCGAGCACGGTGGCGCGCTTGTGGGCGACAGCGCCATAGAGCTTGTCGGCGGCGTCGGCGAACTGCTTGACGCCGTCCTTGACGAGTTCCTCGGTGATAGCATCGAGCGAGACGCCGGAGCGCTCCAGTTCTTCCAGCACGCGCCTGGCGTCGTCGACATTCTCTTCCAGGCTGTCCCGCGGCGTGCCGTGGTCGCGGAACGCATCCAATGTCGCCGGCGGCACGGTGTTGATGGTGTCGGGACCGATCAATTCCTCGACATAGAGGACGTCGCTGTAGTCCTTGTTCTTGGTGCCGGTCGAGGCCCACAGCATGCGCTGCGGCTTGGCGCCCTTGGCCGCGAGCTTGTCCCAGCGCGGACCTGAGAACAGGCGCTTGTAATCCTGGTAGGCGACCTTCGCATTGGCGATCGCGACCTTGCCCTTCAGCGCGGCGAGCCGTTCCTTCTCACTCGGGTCGTTGGCGCGGGCGATCTTCTCGTCGAGCTGTTTGTCGACCACCGAGTCGATACGGCTGACGAAAAAGCTCGCCACGCTCGCCACGTGCAAGGGGTCGCCGCCGCCTGCGACGTATGTCTCCAGGCCGGCGATATAGGCCTCGGCAACCTGCAGATAGACGTCCCTGGAGAACAGCAGCGTGATGTTGATGCTGATGCCGTCGCCGATCAGGGTCTCGATCGCCGGCAGGCCCTCCGGCGTCGCCGGCACCTTCACCATCAGGTTCTTGCGGTTGACGTCCTTCCAGAGCCGCCGCGCCTCGGTGACCGTGCCGGCGGTGTCCATCGCCAGATAGGGCGAGACTTCCAGGCTGACATAGCCGTCGCCGCCCTTGAGGCGGTCATAGACCGGACGCAGCACGTCGGCGGCGTTCTGGATGTCCTCGACCGCGACGGCCTCGAACAGGTCGGCGACCGACCGATCGCCGCGCTTCAACGCCTTGCCGATCGGCGCGTCGTACTCGTCCGAGCTCCCGATCGCTTTCTCGAAGATCGACGGGTTGGAGGTGACGCCCTTGACGCCGTCGGTATCGATCAGCCGCTTCAGGTCGCCCTTGGCGATGAAGCCGCGGGCCAGGAAGTCCAGCCAGACGGCTTGTCCGTGCTTTTCCAGTTCTTTGACGGGATTCATGATGCTAATTTATCTCCAAGCCTGCGGGCGAGGGGTTTCCGCGCCGGTCCTGACGCGCTATCCTCTAGCTTACATGCTTCCTTGAGGGAACCAATCAAGGGTATGGGCGTCATATCCTCCAGTGTAACTCCGTCGCGATCATGGCGATCCGCGTAGAGGGAGCCGAGTTGCGTAAAAGGTCGTTGGCCGTGAGGAATCGGCTAGGCCCTTGTTGTGTAACGCCAGCTGCCTCGCCTCGCCGCCAGCGGCTGCGTGGAGTACTCATCAGCGGATTCCGGTCCGCCTGATGCATCGTGGCTCGGTCGCGAATGGCCATGCTGGGGGAAAGCATGCAAGCACATCATGACCGTCTGGCGCTCGCTGTCACAGACAGCCCCCAGTCGGTCACGTCGACCGGATGCGTCGATGCGTCCCACGATCTCGAAATCGGTCCATGTACGACCCAACTGCGGTTGCTGATCGTTGCGGGTTTCGCCATGACGCTGCTCAGCGCAACGCTCGCCTTGGGCTGGTGGAACGCTTTTGGCGATTACGACACGACGGTCGGCTATGCCGGCGTGGTGGCGTTCGCCGCGATGACCGGCCGGCTGATCTGGATGCTCCCCGCCGAGCGGGCATCGGTGGTGATCGTCACCCCCTATGGCATTCGCGACCTTCGCATCGGCAATGAATTTCTGCTGTGGGACTCGATCGCGGAGATTTCGGCTGAAGAACGCCGCGGGCGCAAGGTGATCGTGCTGACGCCGACGCCGGCCTTGCAGAGGCAGCTCTGCAGCATCCGCGGCTTGGCCCGCGGTGTGACGGACGATCGCATCGTCATCCGGTCGGAGGGCCTGGCGACCGATTTTGATACACTGCTGCGCGTTTGCCGCGACTGTCACGCCGCCGGCGGTCCACGCACCGCATTGCAGCAGGAAGATGAACGCGCCACGCAAGGCTTCGCCGCACAAGCGTCATAAGATCGCCGTTCGCAGACGGCTATGATGCGGCGCCGGATGAACGCATCCCCGGTAATGCCCGGATGTTGCGAGCGAGTGACATTTTCTGGAAATGAGCCAATATAGACAAAGATTCGCTCAAATATCAGGCAGGTGCCTGTTCGTAACTCACCCTGTGCCTACGTTGTGCGTTGCGCCGAGAAGGCGCCCGGGTGTCGAATGATCGTCATGTGCTCACGCTGATTCGAGAGTGGCGCTAAGGAACGGTCCGGTCGCTGCTTTCGTTCAATTGTGTAGCGGAACTCACGCGGAGAGGGATCATGTACAACGATTCTCTATTCAACGCTTTCGCTAAGTCGTTCGAGGCGAGAAGCCAACACGACATGTCGATGGCGGAATATCTGGAATCGTGTCGAAGCGATCCCATGAAATACGCAAACGCGGCCGAACGACTGCTAGCAGCGATCGGTGAGCCCCAGACGATTGACACGGCCAAGGACCCACGCCTTGGCCGTATTTTTTTGAACCGCACGATCCGGACCTATCCGGCCTTCGCCGGTTTCTACGGCATGGAAGAAACCATCGAGCGCATCGTCGGTTTCTTCCGTCACGCGGCGCAGGGCCTCGAAGAGCGCAAGCAGATCCTGTATCTGCTCGGTCCGGTCGGCGGCGGCAAATCCTCGCTCGCTGAGCGGCTCAAGTCGCTGATGGAAGTGCATCCGATCTACGTGCTCAAGGCCGGCGACGAGCTCTCGCCCGTGTTCGAAAGCCCGCTCAGCCTGTTCGATCCGGATCAGCTCGGCCCGATGCTGGAAGAGAAATACGGCATTCCGCGCCGCCGTCTCACCGGCCTGATGAGCCCGTGGTGCTACAAGCGGCTGGAAGCCTTCGGCGGCGACATTTCCCAGTTTCGGGTTGCAAAGATCCAGCCGTCGCGGCTGCGCCAGATCGGGATCGCCAAGACCGAGCCGGGTGACGAGAACAACCAGGACATCTCCTCGCTGGTCGGCAAGGTCGACATCCGCAAGCTCGAAACCTACGCGCAGAACGATCCCGACGCCTACAGCTATTCCGGCGGCCTCAACCGCGCCAACCAGGGCGTGCTCGAATTCGTCGAGATGTTCAAGGCGCCGATCAAGATGCTGCACCCGCTGCTCACCGCGACGCAGGAAGGCAACTATATCGGCACCGAGAACATCGGCGCGATCCCCTTCACCGGCGTCATCCTTGCGCACTCCAATGAAGCCGAGTGGTCGAGCTTCAAGGCCAACAAGAACAACGAGGCCTTCATCGACCGCATCTGCGTGATCAAGGTGCCGTACTGCCTGCGGATCACGGAGGAGCAGAAGATCTACGAGAAGCTGATCCAGGGCTCCGAGCTCGCGGCCGCGCCTTGCGCGCCCGCGACGCTGGAAACGCTGGCGCGGTTCTCGGTGATGTCGCGCCTGCGCAAGCACGAAAATTCCACGATCTACGCCAAGATGAGGGTTTACGACGGTGAGAGCCTGAAGGAGACCGATCCGAAGGCGCGCAGCGTCCAGGAATATCGCGATGCCGCCGGCGTCGACGAGGGCATGGACGGTGTTTCCACCCGCTTTGCCTTCAAGATCCTGGCTGCGACCTTCAACCACGATCCGCAGGAAGTCGCCGCCGACGCGGTGCATCTGATGTACGCGCTGGAGCAATCGATCAAGCGCGAGCAACTGCCCGAGGAAGTCGAGAAGCGCTACCTCGAATTCATCAAGGCCGACCTTGCGCCGCGTTATGCCGAGTTCATCGGCAACGAGATCCAGAAGGCTTATCTCGAATCCTACTCGGATTACGGCCAGAACCTGTTCGACCGCTACGTCGACTACGCCGATGCCTGGATCGAGGACCAGGATTTCAAGGACGCCGACACCGGCCAGCTGCTGGATCGTGAGCTTTTGAACCAGGAGCTGACCAAAATCGAGAAGCCGGCGGGCATCGCCAACCCGAAGGATTTCCGCAACGAGGTGGTCAAATTCTCGTTACGGTCGCGCGCCCAGAACGGCGGCAAGAATCCGACCTGGATCTCCTACGAGAAGATTCGCGATGTGATCGAAAAGCGGATATTCTCCCAGGTTGAGGACCTGCTTCCGGTCATCTCCTTCGGGTCGAAGAAGGACGGCGAGACGGAGAAGAAGCACGGCGAGTTCGTCGCACGCATGGTGGAGCGCGGCTACACCGAGCGTCAGGTTCGCCGGCTCGTCGAATGGTACATGCGGGTGAAGCAGGCCGGTTGAGGCGGATGGAAAAGTGCCGATTCACATTATTGACAGGCGCCTGAATCCAGGCGGCAAGAGTCTCGAGAACCGGCAGCGGTTCTTGCGTCGGGCCAAATCCCTGGTGCAGGGCGCCGTCAAGAAGACCTCGCAGGAACGCGACATCAAGGACGTCCTGGAGGGTGGCGAGGTCACCATTCCGCTCGACGGCATGCACGAGCCGCGTTTCCGCCGCGACGGCGGAACGCGCGACATGGTGTTGCCCGGAAACAAGAAGTTCATCGAGGGCGACTATCTCCAGCGCTCCGGCCAGGGCAGTGCCAAGGATTCCGGTCCGGGCGAAGGCGACAGCGAGGACGCCTTCCGCTTCGTGCTCAGCCGCGACGAATTCGTCGATCTCTTCCTCGATGACCTCGAACTTCCTGATCTCGCCAAGCGCAAGATCGCGCAGACCGAGAGCGAGGGCATCCAGCGCGCCGGCTACACCACGTCGGGCTCGCCATCCAACATCTCGGTGAGCCGGACGGTTCGGCGCGCAATGGCGCGCCGTATCGCGCTCAAGCGTCCCAGCAAGGAGGAGATCGAAGAGCTTGAATCCGCCATCGCTGCCTGCGCAGATGAGGACGAGCGTCTGCTGCTGCTAGCCCAGCTCGAAAAACTGAAGGCGAAATCCAAGCGCATTCCCTTCATCGATCCGCTCGACATCCGCTACCGCCGCTTCGAGACGGTTCCAAAGCCCGTTGCCCAGGCTGTGATGTTCTGCCTGATGGACGTGTCGGGCTCGATGTCCGAGCACATGAAGGATCTCGCCAAGCGCTTCTACATGCTGCTCTACGTATTTCTGAAGCGCCGCTACAAGCATGTCGACATCGTCTTCATCCGCCACACCGATCGCGCCGAGGAGGTGGATGAGCAGACCTTCTTCTATGGCCCGGCTTCCGGCGGCACGCTGGTCTCCAGCGCGCTGCAGGCCATGCACGAGATCGTGCGCGAACGCTTCAGCCCGTCGGACTGGAATATCTACGCTGCGCAAGCTTCCGACGGCGACAATTCCTATTCCGACGGCGAGCTCGCGGGCATGCTGCTGACCGACAAAATCCTGCCGGTCTGCCAGTTCTTCGCCTATCTCGAGGTCGGCGAGTCCGGCGGCAGCGCCTTCGATCTGTCCGACTCCTCGCTCTGGACCCTCTACGAGCGCTTGCGCAACAGCGGCGCACCGCTCTCGATGCGCAAGGTCAGCGAGCGCAGCGAAATTTTTCCGGTGTTCCACGATCTGTTTCAGCGCCGCGACACTGCCCAGGAGAAAGCCGCTCCATGACGGAACGCTTGTTCGAAGGCGCCGATTGGGATTTTCACACCTTGCAGCGCATCACGGATGCCTGCGAGGAGGTGGCGACGAAAGATCTCGGGCTCGACGTCTATCCGAACCAGATCGAAGTCATCACCGCCGAGCAGATGCTGGACGCCTATTCGTCGGTCGGCATGCCGCTGTTCTACAAGCACTGGTCGTTCGGAAAGCACTTTGCGTATCACGAGGCCTCATACCGCAAGGGCCTCATGGGCCTCGCCTATGAGATCGTGATCAACTCCTCGCCCTGCATCTCCTACCTGATGGAAGAGAACACGGCGACGATGCAGACCCTGGTGATCGCGCACGCCGCCTTCGGCCACAATCACTTCTTCAAGAACAACTATCTGTTCAAGCAGTGGACCGACGCCGACGGCATCCTGGACTATCTGGATTTCGCCAAGAACTACGTCATGCAATGCGAGGATCGCTACGGCCGGGTGGAGGTCGAGCGCACCCTCGATGCCGCGCATGCGTTGATGTCGCATGGGATCGACCGCTATCCCGGCAAGAAGAAGCTCGACCTCCGCGCCGAAGAGAAGCGGGCAGGGCGCCGCCGCCAGCACGAGGAGGAGGTCTTCAACGACCTCTGGCGCACCGTGCCGGCGGGAAAGAGCAAGACCCGGTCCGCGCTCAGCATCGAACGCCGCCGCAAGCTGCTCGGCCTGCCGCAGGAGAACCTGCTGTATTTCCTCGAGAAGAGCGCGCCGCGGCTGGCGCCCTGGCAGCGCGAGCTGTTGCGCATCGTCCGCCACATCGCGCAATATTTCTATCCGCAGAGCCAGACCAAGGTGATGAACGAGGGGACGGCGACCTACGTCCACTATCGCATCATGACCAAGCTGCATCAGCAGGGCCGCATCAGCGACGGCAATTTCCTCGAATTCCTGCAGTCGCACACCAATGTCGTGTTCCAGCCCGAATTCGATGACCAGCGCTTTTCCGGCTTTAATCCCTATGCGCTCGGCTTCGCCATGATGCAGGACATCGAGCGCATCGTCACCAGGCCGGAAGACGAGGACCGCGAATGGTTCCCGGACATCGCCGGCAAGAACGACGTGATGGGCGTGCTGCGCGACGTCTGGGCCAACTACCGCGACGAGAGTTTCATCGCCCAGTTCCTGAGTCCGAAGCTGATGCGGCACCTCCGCATGTTCCACCTGCATGATGACCCCGAGGAACGCGCCGGCATCCGGGTCGACGCCATTCACGACGAGCGGGGCTTCCGCCGCGTTCGGCGCGAGCTGGCACGGCAGCACGATGTCGGCTACATCGACGCGAATATCGAGGTGGTCGACGTCGATCTCTCCGGCGACCGGCGGCTGATCCTGCATCACCATGTCATCAAGGGCGCGCAGCTCAACGAGACCGACGCCAAGCGCGTGCTCCAGCATCTGGCCGATCTCTGGACCTACGACGTCGCACTGATCGAGGTCGACGCCAATGACAAGGTGCTGCGCGAATATGTCGTGAGCCCGCGCCCGATCTCGGCGGTGGCCTGACGCTGCTGACTATGCGGAGCAATACGGCGAGATGCGCGTTGATGCGCCCTCGCCCCTTGTGGGAGAGGGCGGCGACGCTCGGAGACACAAGCTCACTGCGGTGAGGGGTATCTCTCAACGTTTCCCGTGTCGATAGAGACCCCTCATCCGGCGCTTCGCGCCACCTTCTCCCACAAGGGGAGAAGGAAAGCGTTCGTGGCTCCACAACGGCTGTTCTATCCGGAACGTTTCGCCGGCTTCTTCTTGGACGCATTCAGCGCCACGGCTGCGCGGATCAGCGCCTTCAACGCCTTCTCGTTGATCTTCTCGCCTTCGCGAATATCGATCGCGCGCCGCACGTTGCCGTCGAGGCTCGAGTTGAACAGGCCGGCTGGATCGTCCAGCGCTGCGCCCTTGGCAAACGTCATCTTCACCACGGCCTTGTAGGTCTCGCCGGTGCAGATGATGCCGTCGTGCTCCCACACCGGAACGCCGCGCCATTTCCATTCCTCGACGACGTCAGGATCGGCCTCCTTGATCAGGCCGCGGATTCGTCCGAGCATGTCGCCGCGCCAGTCGCCGAGCTCCTTGATCCTGCCGTCGATCATCCTGGATGGCGAAGCGCCATCCGCCTTCGTCGCGCTGCTGTTTTTCACGGTGACGGCCTTCTTCATGTTCACGCCTCTTGTCGGGCGCCGCGGCTGCGGCCGAGATATGGCAGCGCGAACATGTAGAGTCCGGTCGCAAGCAATGGGATCAATGGGACGAAGGCGAGCAAGCCGATCCACGTCGCCTGGACTTGCAGCGTCAGGGCGACGATGTTGACGATGACGGCAAGCGTGAAAGCGATCGACAGCCAACGATGGATCTGTCGAACCCACATGTTTCCGGTCAATGAAACCTCCTCTTGAGATGATTGAATGAAGGCCGGCGGCCAAGCTAGTCTGCCCTTGCCAGCAGCTCGTCCAGCTTGGCGAGAAACTGCTTCCAGCCGGCATGCGCGCCGCCAAAAGCCTGCTTCTGCGTCGGGCTGAAGCCCGCTTGCTCGACGCGCAGATGCGTGCCTGCGCCCGCCGGCGTCAGCGTGAAGGTCACGACGCTCTTGAGATCGAACGCCGCGTCGTCATGCGAGAAATTCCAGGTGTAGGCGAGTGTCTTCTGCGGCTCGATGGTGAGGACCTCGCAGTCCAGCACGCCGCCCCACTCGCCGCGAAGGTTGAAGCGGTGGCCCACGTTCGGCTTGAAGTCGTTCTTCATCAGCCATTCCTCGATCAGATGTGGCTGCGTCAGCGCGCGCCAGATCCGCTCTGCCGGAAAGGCAAATTCGCGGTCGACGACGACAGATCGGGTTTCGGTGGGGGATTCGTTCATTGGTCCATCCTCTTCAGGAGATCGTCGAGCGCATCGAGCCGGTTCTGCCAGAATCCGGTCATCTGGCTGGTCCAGTCGATCAGCGGATTGAGCGCGCCGGGCTGGGCGCTGTAATGCGTCTGCCGCCCTTGATGCCGGTCGCGCACCAGGCCAGCCTGCTTCAGCGCGCCGAGATGTTTTGAGACTGCGGGCTGGGAAACGCCCGACATTGCTGTCAGGGCTCCGACCGTCTGTTCGCCCTCGCGGCACAATCGCTCGAAGATCGCCCGACGAGTGGGGTCGGCCAGCGTCCTGAACAGAAGGTCGTGGGCGGTGGCGGGCATAAAATCCATAACCTGCAAGTTATGGATATATTCATAACCTTGGGGTTATGGGTACGTCAAGGGGGATGTCGAGCGCGCGCTCCTACGGCCGCAGATAGAGATAACCCTGCGACTGGAGCTCGGCCAAACGGACGACGCCACCCTTCTCCGCGCTGACGAAGCCCGGCAGGAGATCCGTGAGCGTGACGTTCTGCGCCTTCATCGTGTTGCCGCAGGCGGCAAGCTCGACGCCATCCTTGGAAAAATCGCCGACGCGCTTGCTAATGTCAGGGTTGGCCTGCGCCGAGTGAAACGCCTTCAGTGCCGGGCCGTGGATCACCAGCGCGATCGTCACATGGTCGGGGCCGCCGACGCCATCGATGTGGTTCTGGATGTTGCCGAGGACGAAGTTGACCTTCTCGGCATCGCTCAGGTGATAGACCACCTTCAGCTTGTTGCCCGTGCCGGCCTCGGTCGCGGCCTTCGCGCTGGAGGCGCCAAGTGCCGCGCCCAGGCCTGAGACGGCGCTCCACAAGATGTTCCGGCGGTTCATGACGATCTCCCCTCGATTGTGCCGGACACATATCATTTGTGGCGGAGCGCGGCGAGTTCCTTGCGGTCGGTCACGAGCGAGGCGCATTCCTTATTGTCCGTTCGATCTAGGCGGAAAATCCCGTCGTCGGCCCCGGCGACCAGTGACAGTTCGGCATCGTAGTCCGGCTTGTTGTTCTGCCAGACCCTGACCCGCGCCAGCCGCACGATCGCCGATTTGTCGTCCTTCGAGAGCGCGACGCCGATGCCGCCGCCCTCGCAGTCGACGCCGCAACCGAGGCGGATTTCGGTGCCGTCCTTGGTGAACTCAGCGTGATGACAGGAGCCGCTGGAATCGAAATCGCCGGAGCGGTGACGATATCTGAAGCCGAGGCGGAAGGAGTTGTGGAACTGCTTGTCTTCGGTGTCCATCTCCGCCGAGATCAGCAGCTTCATCGAGGCGACCTTCTGCTTCGGATGGTGCGCCAGATGCTCGGCATCGTAGCGGCGCACGAAGCAGGCATAGGCCTTGTTGCCGGGTTCGCCGGCATACATGCGCGCGTTGAAGGTTTCGGCTTCGGCCTTGCTGGCCTCACGGATATCGTCGGCCTCCTCGGCGTGAGCGGCGCCGCCGAGCGCGGCAAGGAAGACGGCCGCAACGAGAAAAGACTTCATGATGGCCTCGCGTGCAGCAGCTGAGCTGTACGCTGTAGACGCAGCCCCGGTGCGACGCGTTCAACGTCCGCACAGCTGACAGCATCATCGCAGGGCGGAGCGAGGTGATTAGTTCCACGCCGGGCATTAGTCGTCGGTGGGGTCCTGAAGGTTCATTCGACGTGACGCCTTCGCCTTTCGGAACTCGGCGCCTGCGATTCCACGGACATTGCCCGATTCCATCGATGTGATAGCCTTCACAGACGATCGCCTTTGGCAGTCGTAGGCTGGGGTCTGCCTTTGCAAGTTTGTGGAGTCCCCGCAATGGGCGAAATTCGCAACTTCAGATCCGGGAATGACGAGCCGCCTTCGCACGGCCCTATGCCTCGTCGCCTCGCGGCCATCATTGTCGGTGACATCGCTTCCTACAGCCGCCTGATGCAGGCCGACGAAGAGGGCACGCACGTCCGCGTCAAGCGGATCGAGCGGGATCTCATCCAGCCCAGCATCGTCGAGCACAACGGAAGTCTGGTGAAGACGACGGGCGATGGCTTCATCGCGATTTTCGACAGTCCGGTCGAGGCCGTCCGATGCAGCATCGTCATCCAGCAGAATCTCATCGGCCGCAACGCCTCGCTTCCGAAGAACACCCGGATCGAGTACCGGATTGGCGTCAATCTCGGTGACGTCATCGTGGAGCCTGACGACGTCTACGGCGACGGCGTCAATATCGCCACGCGTATCGAGGGCATCGCCGAGCCAGGCCAGGTCTTTATCTCCGGCGCGATCTACGAGCAGATCAAGCACAAGGTCGTGTGCGGTTACGAGTCGCTCGGGGACCGCAAGGTCAAGAACATCACCGATCCCGTGCGCGTTTATAAAGTGCTGCCGGATGCAGACGCGGTCGGCAGGACGCGGGGGCGGCGCGAGAATGCCCTGATCTTTCTCCTGGGTATCACGCTGTCGGTGATGGCCGCCGGCGTGCTGTGGTATCTTCTGGCTCAGGCGCCGGGCAGGGTGGGCGAGCAGGCCGCCGTCACTCCCGCTTCTCCTGCCGCATCGCCGAGCCCGCAGCCTCCGCCGCGCGAAGCGGCGCCGCAGACGCCGCAGCCTTCTCCCTCGTCGGCTTCATCATCTCCATCGCCCGCTCCGGCGCCAAGTCAATCGACGAGTCAATCGGTAAGTCAATCGCCGATTCCCGTCCGCGAACCCGAGATGGTCGCCATTCGCGGCGGCAGCTTTGCGATGGGAAGCAACGACGACCCGACCGAGCGTCCCGTCCATCAGGTCACGGTCAAGCCGTTCTCGATCGGCAAATATCCGGTGACCGTGCAGGAATGGAACGAGTGCGCCGCTGCAAAGGCGTGCAGCTTCACCTCCATCGGCAAGGACGATGCGCCGGTCAGCAATGTGAGCTGGACCGACGCGCAGCAATATGCGGCCTATCTCGCCAAGGCGACGAAGAAGACGTATCGGCTTCCGAGCGAAGCCGAATGGGAATATGCCGCGCGGGGCGGAACGCAGACCAGATATTGGTGGGGCGACAAGCTGCAGCCGGGCATGGCCGGTTGCAAGGATTGCGGTGATCTCGCGGCCGAGCAGCCAGCGAAAGTCGGCAGCTTCAAGCCGAACCCGTTCGGGCTCCACGACATGGGCGGCGGCGTCGATCAGTGGGTCGAGGACTGCTGGCACAAGACCTATCAGGGCGCGCCCACCGACGGCTCGGCATGGAGCAGCGGGGACTGCAGCGCTCATGTCCTGCGCTCGGGCTCCTGGAAGAACGATTCGAGATATGTGCGGCCGTCCAACCGCGATGGCTACGACACCAATGTTCGTTACCCCACGCACGGATTCCGCGTGGCGCTCAGTCCTTAAGTGGTGGAGTTGGTTTGATGCAGATCCTTCGTTGCGTCGCGCTGGCGGCGGCGCTCGCATTGCTTCCGGGGGCAGCCTTTTCGCAGGGCAAGGCAGCGCCCAAGGACGCAAAGCTCTATTTCATCACCCCGCGTGACGGGCAGAAGGTGCGCGGCGGATTCTGGGTCCGGTTCGGCTTGCGCAACATGGGAGTGACCCATGCCGGCGACGAGTACCAGAACGCCGGTCACCATCATCTGCTGATCGACGTCAACGACCCCATCGATCCCAAGGAGCCGATCCTGCAGGACAAGTCGCATCTGCATTTCGGGGCAGGGCAGACCGAAACGCTGCTCGAGCTTCCGCCCGGGACGCACACGCTTCAACTCGTGCTGGGCGATGCCAAGCACTATCCGTTCGAGCCGCCCATCGTGTCGGAGAAGATCACCATACGCGTCCGGCAGCCGGCCGCGGCGCGATAGGCAATCACCGCAGGCTGGCGTTGAACTTGTCCAGCGCCGCCGAGCCCGGGCAGAGCGTGTCGGCTTCCAGCGTGTTGAGCGGCGTTTCGACCGTGTTGAGATGCTCGTGCAGGTCTTCCGCGTCGGGATCGACATAGAGCAGGCCGGTGACGATCTGTCCCTTGGCGGCGTGCTTTTGCAGGAAGGTCTGGGCGCCGAGCCGGTCGTGCGGATCGTAGTCGGCGTCGATCTTGCGCAGCGCGATCCTGCTGCCGTCATGCTGCTCGACCATTTGCACGGTGCCCGGTGCGTAATCCACCGCAATCGGATCGCGGCCGACCAGCACATCGAGCCGGTTCACCGCGTCATTGTGCTCGCGGACATAGTCGAAGCTCTTGGTCGAGCCGGCATGGTTGTTGAAGGCGATGCAGGGGCTGATGACGTCGATGAACGACGCGCCCTTGTGGCGGATCGCGGCCGCGATCAGCGGCACGAGCTGGGTCTTGTCGCCGGAGAACGAGCGCGCGACGAAAGTCGCCCCCAACTGCAGCGCGATCGCGACGAGGTCGATGGCGTTGTCGGTGTTGGTGACGCCCTTCTTGGACTTCGAGCCGCGGTCGGCGGTCGCCGAGAACTGGCCCTTGGTCAAACCGTAGACGCCGTTGTTCTCGACGATATAGGTCATGTTGACGCCGCGCCGGATCGAATGCGCGAACTGGCCGAAGCCGATCGAGGCGGAATCGCCGTCGCCGGAGACGCCGAGATAGATCAGGTCGCGATTGGCGAGATTGGCGCCGGTCAGGACGCTGGGCATGCGGCCGTGCACGGAGTTGAAGCCGTGCGAATTGCCGAGAAAATAGTCCGGCGTCTTCGACGAGCAGCCGATACCCGAAATCTTGGCGACCCGGTGCGGCTCGATCGAAAGCTCATAGCAGGCCTCGATGATGGAGGCCGTGATAGAGTCATGGCCACAGCCGGCGCACAGCGTCGAGATCTTGCCCTCGTAATCGCGATGGGTGTAGCCGAGCTCGTTCTTCTTCAGCCCGGGATGGTGGAATTTCGGCTTTGCAATGTAGGTCATGACACGGCCTTGCGGAGCGGGGTCACCTTGATGTGATCCTGGTGGTCGCCAATGGCTTTTGCGATGAAGCGGGCGGTGATCGGCGAGCCGTCGTAATGCACGATCGGCACCAGCCGCACCGGGTCGATGCCGTTTTCGTTGACGATGAGCTGGCGCAGCTGGCTGTCGCGATTCTGCTCGACCACATAGACGAAATCGTGCTCGGCGAGGAAGCTCGCCACGCTGGAGTGGAACGGGAAGGCGCGGATGCGCAGGCGGTCGAGCTGATGCCCGCGCGCTTCCAGCAATCCGATCGCCTCGTCCATCGCCGGCGTGGTCGAGCCGAAATAGATCACGCCGTATTTGGTTGGCCGTTCCGCATTGGCCTGGAGCGGCCGCGGCACCAGATCCTGCGCGGTCTCGAACTTGCGCATCAGGCGCTGCATGTTGTCGGCGTAGACCGAGCCCTCTTCGGAGTAACGCGCATAGCGGTCGCGCGACGTGCCGCGGGTAAAATAGGAGCCCTTGGTCGGATGCGTGCCGGGATAGGTTCGGTAGGGGATGCCGTCGCCGTCGACGTCGAGATAGCGGCCGAAATCGCGGCCTTCGTCCAGCATCTCCGCGGTCATCACCTTGCCGCGGTCATATTGCTTGGCGTCGTCCCATTTCAGCGGACGGCAGAGCCGGTGGTTCATGCCGATGTCGAGGTCGAGCATCAGGAAGATGGTGGTCTGAAGCCGCTCGGCGAGATCGAAAGCCGCGGCCGCGAACTCGAACGCTTCGGCGGGATCTTCGGGGAACAGCAGCACATGCTTGGTGTCGCCATGCGAAGCATAGGCGCAGGCGATGATGTCGCATTGCTGGGTGCGGGTCGGCATGCCGGTCGAGGGACCGGCGCGCTGGATGTTCATGATCACGGCCGGGATTTCGGCGAAATACGACAGCCCGATGAACTCGGTCATCAGCGAGATGCCGGGGCCGGAGGTCGCGGTGAAGGCGCGCGCGCCGTTCCAGGAGGCGCCGATCACGATGCCGATCGAGGCGAGCTCGTCCTCGCCCTGCACGATGGCGTATTTCGCCTTTCCGGTCTCCGGGTCGTGCCGGTACTTCTTGCAGTGGGCGGTGAAAGCTTCTGCCACCGACGAGGACGGCGTGATCGGATACCAGGCGCACACCGTGGCGCCGCCATAGACGGCGCCGAGCGCGGCGGCGCTGTTGCCTTCGATGAAGATGCGGTCGCCGACCTTGTCGGACTTCTTCACCCGCAGCCCGGTCGGGCATTTCAGGTTTTGCAGCGCCCAGTCGCGGCCGAGATGCAGCGCGTGGACGTTGGACGAGAGCAGCTTCTCCTTGCCCTTGTACTGCTCGCCGATCAGCTGCTCGATCAGCTTCGGATCCATGTCGAGCAGCGCCGAGAGCGCCCCGAGATAGATGATGTTCTTGAACAGCTGGCGCTGGCGCGGATCGGTATAGGTCGAGTTGGTGATCGCGGTCAGGGGGACGCCGATCACGGTGATGTCGTCGCGGAATTTGGTCGACGGCATCGGCTTGGTGGAATCATAGAACAGGTAGCCGCCGGGCTCGATGCCGGCGAGGTCCTTGTCCCAAGTCTGCGGGTTCATGGCGACCATCATGTCGACGCCGCCGCGGGCGCCGAGATGGCCGTCTTCGGTCACCCGCACCTCGTACCAGGTCGGCAGGCCCTGGATGTTGGAGGGGAAGATGTTACGGGGGCTCACCGGAACGCCGTGGCGCAGGATCGCGCGCGCAAACATCTCGTTGGCGCTGGCCGAGCCGGATCCGTTGACGTTGGCGAAGCGGACGACGAAGTCGTTTACGCTGCTGATCGGCTTTTTGTCGGACATGCTGAACCTGCGTGAGTCATCTCGATCAAATATTTCTGCATGTCCCAGGCGCCGGTGGGGCAGCGCTCGGCGCACAGCCCGCAATGCAGGCAGACATCCTCGTCCTTCACCATCACGCGCCCGGTCTTGAGGTCGCTGGACACATAGAGATCCTGGTCCGGATGCAGCGAGGGTGCTTTCAGGCGCTGACGGAGATCGCCTTCCTCGCCGTTGTCCGTGAAGGTGATGCAATCCATCGGACAGATGTCGACGCAGGCATCGCACTCGATGCAGAGCGAGGTCGAGAACACGGTCTGGACGTCGCAGTTCAGGCAGCGATGAGCTTCGCCCAGCGCCAGCTTGACGTCATAGCCGAGCTCGACCTCGGTGCGGATGTCCTTCAGCGCGATCACCTTGTCGCGATGCGGCACCTTGTAGCGCTTGTCGTTGGAGATGTCGTTGTCATAGCTCCATTCGTGGATGCCCATCTTCTGCGAGGAGATGTACACGTCGGGCAATGGCCGCTCGGTGATGTCCTCGCCCGAGAGCATTTTGTGGATCGACAGCGCGGCGTCATGGCCCTGCGCCACCGCCCAGATGATGTTTTTCGGCCCGAACGCGGCGTCGCCGCCGAAGAACACCTTCGGGTTGGTCGAGACGAAGGTTTGCGGATCGACCTTGGGCATGTGCCATTTATCGAACTCGATGCCGCAGTCCTGCTCGATCCAGGGGAAGGCGTTCTCCTGGCCGACCGCGACCAGCACGTCGTCGCATTCGATGGTCTGGTCCGGCTCGCCCGAGGGGACGAGGTTGCGGCGGCCCTTGGCGTCGTATTCGGCCTTCACTTTCTGGAAGGTGATGCCGGTGAGCTTGCCGTTTTCGTGGACGAACGCTGTGGGAACGAGGAAATTGAGGATCGGAATGTCTTCGTGGAGCGCGTCTTCCTTCTCCCAGGGCGAGGCCTTCATTTCCTCGAAGCCGGAGCGCACGACGACCTTCACCTCTTCGCCGCCGAGGCGACGCGCAGTGCGGCAGCAATCCATCGCGGTGTTGCCGCCGCCGAGCACGATGACGCGCTTGCCGATCTTGTCGGTATGACCGAACGAGACCGAGGACAGCCAGTCGATGCCGATATGGACGTTGGCGGCTGCTTCCTTGCGTCCGGGGATGTCGAGTTCGCGGCCGCGCGGTGCGCCGGAGCCGACGAAGATTGCGTCGTACTTCTCCGCGAGCAGCGCCTTCATGCTCTCGATGCGATGGCCGCCCTTGAAGTCGACGCCGAGACCCAGGATGTAGCCGGTCTCCTCGTCGATGACCGAATCCGGCAGGCGGAATTTCGGGATCTGCGAGCGCATCATGCCGCCGGCTTGGGCATCGGCGTCGAACACGGTGCAGTGATAGCCGAGCGGCGCGAGATCGCGGGCGACCGTCAGCGAAGCGGGACCACCGCCCACGAAGGCAACGCGCTTGCCGTTCTTGGCCGAGGGGCGCGGCAAGCGCTGCGTGATGTCGTCCTTGAAGTCGGCGGCGACGCGCTTCAGGCGGCAGATCGCGACCGGCGTCTCCTCGACGCGTCCGCGGCGGCACGCCGGCTCGCATGGACGATCGCAGGTCCGTCCCAGAATTCCGGGAAACACGTTCGATTTCCAATTGATCATATAGGCGTCGCTGTAGCGGCCTTGAGCGATCAGTCGGATGTATTCGGGAACGGGAGTGTGCGCAGGACAGGCCCATTGGCAATCGACCACTTTGTGAAAGTAGTCGGGGGCCGCAATATCGGTCGGTTTCATTCCTACCCTGTCCGCGCAGGCTCAAAGACCCCGCGGCCTTTTCTTGAGCTTGCGAACGCTAACGCGCGGCGATCTGGTTTCTGAATGACGTCATTGGGTTAGCTTATTAGAACCGCTCCGAAGTACAACGGCAAATTTCGCGCTTCCCCTCTTTCATGGGAGCTACGCGCGCACAGCATTAACGGCCGTGCGCAGTATGTGGCGGTGCAGCATGTTGCGATGCGTCCGATGGCTTAGTTGCGCGCGATGTCGCTCTTCGCGAGGTCCCACATCAGGCAGTAGGAGCCGACCGACACGGGAAGCGGGAATGGCGAGGCGGCAGGGCCGGTGAAGCGCTCGGCGATCACGGACGAGACCGCGCCGACATGCGTGCCGTCGATCAGCACGAACCAGTCGCGCGCGCCTTCGTTGCGCACCGCCGGAATATCCGCGGTCGCGCCTGATAGTTCCGGCTCGCTTTCGAGCAGATGCATGGAGATGATGCCGTCGTGTTTTTCCGGCGCCAGCCGTTCTTGCAGTGCGTCACGCCACGCGACTGCATTGTCCGGCGTCGGCCGCAGCCGCACGAGGCCGAGCGCCGCGCCGCGGCCGGTGCCCCTGCTGATCGTGATGCGGGCGACCACGCGGAGCATGTCCTTGAAATGCGCCATGCTCCGCCGCGACCATTCGGTCTGATTGGCGAGCCGCGCCCGGTAGGCGGGACTGTCGAGCACGTCGAGCGTCGCGGTTGAATACAGCGAGAGATATTTGGGATTGGCGGCGTGCGCGACATAGCGCCGCGCTTCGAGAAAGCCCTCGATCGCAACGCGCTCTTCCAGATGCTCGCGATCGTACCAGCGGTTGAAATCGGGTTCATTTGGAACGTCGATATTCATCGACGTGAGCAACATGCCCTTCCCGGCGAGTGGCATTTTCTTGTCCCGCTATCGCGAAATCTTCGAAGCGATATCTGCGATCGACTTCATGACCGCGTCCCGCACGCCGGTATCATAGAGCGAATGGCCGGCTTCTTCCACGATGCGAATCTCGGAACCCGGCCACACTTTCGCGAGCGCCTGCGATGTCTCGGGAGGGCACAACAGATCGTAGCGGCCCTGGACGATGATGCCGGGAATGCCGTCGAGCTTGCCGGCGTTCCGCAACAACTCGTTCTCCGTCATGAAGCTGTCTTGGACGAAATAATGCGCCTCCATGAACGGCGTCGCCGGCAATGTGCGCCACACGTTCAGCGACGCCAGATCCAGCCGTGTCTTTGCCGCCTTGTGCTCCGACAAGGCGCGTTCGGTATCGTGCCAGGCGCGCGAGGCCGGGCCATGCACCGCCGGATCGGGATCGAGGATGCGGCGATAGTAGGCTTCCACCGGTTGCGCGCGCTCCTCGACCGGCAGCACGCTCAGAAAATCGTCGTAGAGCGCGGGGTAGAATTGCGACAGGCGCGAGGTGAAGGCGATCTCGACTTCAGCACGCGTGCCGAGAAAGGTCGCGCGCAGCGCAATTCCGGAGACGCGCTCGGGATGCGCCTGCGCATAAGCCAGCGCCAGCGTCGCGCCCCAGGAGCCGCCGACCACCATCCAGCGCGCGACGCCGAATTTCTCGCGGATCTTTTCCATGTCCGCGATCAGATGCTGCGTGGTGTTGTGTGCGCGCGATCCCTTCGGCCGGCTGCGACCGCAGCCGCGCTGGTCGAACAGCACGGCATGAAAACGGTCGGGATCAAACAGCCGGCGGTGGTCGGGCTGGCAGCCGCTGCCGGGGCCGCCATGCAGATAGACCGCCGGGATTCCGTCGGTGCGGCCGACGCTCTCGACATAGAGCTCGTGGCCGCCGCCGACGTCGAGCATTTCGGAGGTCAGCGGTGCAAAGGGATCGGCGCGCTTGACTGAGCTGGCCGCGTCGGCGTCAGGCACCATTCTCGGATTCCAGGGTGCCGCCGGCGAAATTGCGATAGAGGAAGCGGTTGGTTTCGCCCTCAGCCTCGCGCTCGGCCTGCTTGAAGATGGTCTCGTGCAGCGGCGACAGCGCGCAGGCGGGATCGGTGTTGGCGGCGTCGCCGGTCAGCGCAAAGGCCTGGCAGCGGCAGCCGCCGAAATCGATCTCCCGGAATTCGCAACTCTTGCACGGCTCCTTCATCCAGCCGGTGCCGCGGTAGCGGTTGAAGGCGTCCGAGTTCTGCCAGATCCAGGCGATCGAATGGTTGGAGCGCACGGATTCGAAGTCGAGCCCGGTGATGCTCTCGGCGGCGTGGCAGGGCAGCACCTTGCCGGCCGGCGAAATGTTGAAGAACTGCCGACCCCAGCCGCCCATGCACTTCTTCGGCCGCAGCGCGTAATAATCGGGCACGACATAGTCGATCGTGAGCCGGCCCTTCAGCCGCTCGCGCGCCTCCTCGACGATGCGGGTGCACTCGTCGAGCTGCGCCACCGTCGGCATCAGCGCGGCGCGGTTCTTTAGCGCCCAGCCGTAATATTGGACATTGGCGACCTCGAGCCGGTCGGCGTCGAGGTCCACCGACATCTGGATGATATCAGACAGCTGGTGCAGGTTTTGCCGATGCATCACCGCATTCACGGTGAGCGGCAAATCGAGCTCGCGCGTCCATTTTGCGACTTCGAGCTTCTTGCGGTGCCCGTTTTTGTAGCCGCCGACGCGGTCGGCGAGGGCTTCTTCAACGCCCTGAAAACTGATCTGGACGTGGCAGAGCCCGGCATCGGCAAGTTCGCTCAACCGCTCACGCGTCAGCAGCACCGCCGAAGTGATGAGGTTGGTGTAGAGCCCGACGTCGCTCGCATGCTTGACCAGCTCGACGAGGTCCTTGCGCGCCGTCGGCTCGCCGCCGGAGAAATGCACCTGCAGCACGCCGATCTCGGCGAGTTCGCTCAATACCTTCTTCCATTCCTCGGTCGTCAGCTCCTTGCCCGAGCGGTCGAGCTCGACCGGGTTGGAGCAATAGGGACATTGCAGCGGGCAGCGATGGGTGATCTCGAGCAGCACGGCGAGCGGAATGCCGAACGTCTCTGCCGTCGAGCGGCTCTTCTCCAGCACCGCGAGGCTGTCGCTGGCGTCGGGCGGGATGGTGGGATTGCCGAGCACATCGCTCATGACGTCTTCTCCCGGGCCTCCGTGAGAAAGCCCTTGTCGGCGAGATCCTGCAGCATGACGATGACGTCGGCCAGGATCGCCTCGCGCGGCGCGGCGTATTTTGCCGCGAGTTGGTCGGACATTTCGCCGACATTGCGCTCGCCGTCGCAGAGCTGCAAGACCTCGACCGCGATCTCGTCCGGCGCCAGCACGCGTTCGGGCGCCAGGATCACCCAGACATTTCGCGTCTCGTCATATTTCAGCTTGGCGTGCCGCGGCAGAACCGGCCTGCTCGTCTCGCTGACGCTGATGTGACGCGGCCCGGCCATCGCTCGTTCCTCAGCTCGCCTTTTGGTGTTCTTGGGGCACGAACGCGCCCGGCGGAATATGGCCCTCGACATAGGCGTGTTGCAACGCGTCGAGCTGCACCCATAGCACGTTGGTCTTGAAGATCAGCGCATTGCAGACGGACGCGCGTTGCTCGGGCGTGACGGCATGTGCCTTGACATAGTCGAGCGCAAAGCCGGCGTCGCGCGGCGCCTGCGCCAGCCGGCGCTTGAAGTAGCTCATGATATCAGGATTGACGAAGTCGTAGTGCTCCAGCATCCCGGAGATGCGCTCTTCGTGCAGGTTCGGCGCGAACAATTCGGTGAGCGAGGACGCGATCGCCTCCAGCGGCGACTTCTCGCGGCAATAATGCACATAGGCTTCCACCGCAAAGCGCGTCGCGGGCAGGATGCCTTCGGTCGATTCCACGTAAGCCGTGTCCAGCCCGAGGCCTTCGGTCAGCTTCAGCCAGCGCTCGATACCGCCTTCGGAGCCGATGTCGCCGTCATGATCCTCGATGCGGTGGCGCCATTCCAGCCGCGTGGCGCGGTCGCGGAAGCGCGAGATCACCACCGCGTCCTTGATCGGGATGGTGCTCTGGTAATAGTAGCGGTTCAGCGCCCAGGCCTGCACCTGGCCCTTGTTGAGCTTGCCGCCATGCAGCAGTCTATGGAACGGATGCAGGCTGTGATAGCGCGTCGCACCGATGTGACGCAGCGTCGCCTCCAGCTCCTCGGCGCTAGTGAGCCTGATGTCCTTGCCGATCGAGAGCGCGGTCATTCCAGTCAGTGACGCGGCATTCACAGCACGATCTCCGTTCCGTCCGCGGGTATCTGCCAGCCCGCCGCTTCAGCGGCCTTGCGCTCCGGGGAAGCGGGCAGCAGCGCCGGATTCGAATTATTGATATGCAGAAATATCTTCCTGTCGAGTGTGAGGTCGGCGAGCCGCGCGATGGCGCCGTGGTCGCCGGACATCGCGACGTGGCCCATGCTTTTGCCGGTCTTGTGGCTAAGCCCGGCCTTGATCATCTCGTCGTCCTGCCACACCGTGCCGTCGAAGAACACCAGCGCAGCGCCGTCGATCTCGGCCTTGAGCGCGTCGGTGACCTCGGCGCAGGCGGCGATGAAGTAGAAGCATTTGCCGGTTGCTTTGTCGGTGATCTTCAGCCCCAGCGTATCGCCATCGCCGCTGTCGCCGCCCGGATGCGTCTTGCCTTCCAGGTACCAGGCCGACTTGCCCGAGACCGCGAAGGGCAGCACCTCAAGTCCTGAGCGCGCCCCGTCCGGCAGCCGCGGCTCGAACGGCTCATTGATGCCGATCGGCTGGCGCTGCACGTTTTTCTCGTTCAGCACATTGAAGATGCTGTTCGCCCTCAGGATCGCCAGCACCTTCTCGTGCGCATAGACCGTGAAGGGCGAACCCTCGCGCATCGACAGCAGGCCGGCCACTGCGTCCACCTCGCTGTTGGTCAGGATCACGCCTGCGATCGGCGTATGGCGCAGCGCGCCTGCCTTCGGATGCAGCTGTGGCGTCGCATTCAATTGCTGGCGGAGGTCGGGGGAGGCGTTGATCAAGAACCAGTGCTCGCCGTCGCCGCTGAAGGCGACCGAGGCTTGGGTCCGTTGCAGCTCTTGGCCGTTATCACGGGCCGTCCGGCAGCCCTCGCAGCCGCAATTCCATTGCGGCACTCCGCCGCCGGCTGCGGCGCCCAGGACGACGACGCGAAGCATGATCCGTCTCCTGGAGGCAATGTCGCGAGGTGGACCTCACGCAAACACAAATCCTGTCTTCCGGACATGCATCGTGACCGAAAGATCCACCTGCGCAGAACGCGAACTCACCAACCGCTTACTTGCGGGTGGCGCTCACATACATGTTGATTTCCATGCCACAGGGCACTTCGACGATCTTCGGGGCTTTCCAGGCCATTTTCGGCTCTCCATTTTCGAGAATTCGGACGTATCCGCCCAACCCTTAAGTTAGTGCGGGTGGAAAAGTTCGCCAGTGAAATTTTCCCGAGAAAGCCATGTTGCGGCGCGAAAAATGCTGCCGGAACGATACTTGCTGGTGATGCTGCCTTGCGCCCGGCGCATTCGGTCGCGAACCCTGTCCTGATAAAGCGGTTGTGAGTGCAGTGCAGCTTTCAATCCGGTACAGGCGACCCAACTGGAACTTCGTGATGCCCAGATATTTCTTCAACACCCGTATCGGCGACGAACTGATCGTGGATCCTGAGGGAGAGGATTTGCGCAATCCCGATCGCGCCTGGGAGGTTGCCCGCCAGATGATTCTGGAGGTGCTGAGATCGGAAGGCACCCAGCCGGCCCTGCTTGAGGCCGTCATCGAGGTCACCGACCGCGAAGGCGAGATCGTGCTCGAATTCCCCTTCACCGAGGCACTCCTGGACATTCCGGACCAGTCCGCCACCCGGCATTAAGGCTTGCTCTCGCCACCGTCGCAATGGCGGAGGAATCCCTGCGAAATCCGCATGGCTTTGCCGCGTTCCCGGGGCTAAAAGACGCCGGTTACACGGAGCAAGTCATGCAAGATCTCTGGCGCCTGTCGGCGGCCGACCTCGCCAATCTCGTCAAAACCAAAAAGGTCTCCGCCAGGGAGGCCGCGCAGGCCGGCCTCGCCCGGCTCGACGCCGTCAATCCGAGCCTCAACGCCGTGATCGACCACCGGCCCGAGGACGTGCTCAAGCAGGCCGACGCCGTCGATGCCGCCATCGCCAGGGGCGAGGACCCCGGCATGCTGGCCGGAGTGCCCGTGACCATCAAGGCCAATGTCGACCAGGAGGGCTTTGCCACCACCAACGGCCTCAAGCTCCAGCGCGACCTGATCGCGCGCGAGGACAATCCGGTGGTCGCCAATTTCCGCAAAGCCGGCGCCGTTCTGCTTGGGCGCACCAATTGCCCGGCCTTCTCCTATCGCTGGTTCACCACCAACCTGGTCCACGGCGACACCAAGAACCCCCGCGACGCCTCGCTGACGCCGGGCGGCTCGTCCGGCGGCGCGGGCTCGGCGGTCGCGGCCGGCATCGGCCATATCGCCCATGGCACCGACATTGCCGGCTCGATCCGCTATCCCGCCTATGCCTGCGGCGTGCATGGCTTGCGCCCGACCTTGGGCCGCATCCCGGCCTTCAATCCGGCCCTGCCGGAGCGCCCGATCGGGCCGCAGATCATGGCGGTGTCGGGGCCGCTGGCGCGCACCGTCAACGACATCAGGATTTCGCTCGCGGCCATGTCGGCCCGCGACATCCGCGATCCCTGGTTTGTGCCGGTGCCGCTGGAAGGCCCCGCGCGGCCGAAGCGCGCCGCGCTCTGTCTCGACCCGGACGGCCTGGCCACCGCGCCCGAGGTGAAGGCCGCCGTCATCGACGCCGGCAAGCGGCTCGAACGGGCCGGCTGGACCGTCGAGACAATCGAGAACACCCCGCCGATGCGCGAAGCGGTCGAGTGGCAGATCAAGCTCTGGCTCGGCGACGGCTATGAGGCGCAGCTCGAGATGGCCGAGCGTGAAGGCGATCCCGGCGCGCTGGCGTGCCTGCGTGGCAACCGTGCCAGGGTCACGCCGATGGACCAGGCCAATTACGCCAAGGCATTGACCCGCCGCGCCACGCTGACCCGCGACTGGATGCTGTTCTTCGAGACCTATGCCGTGCTGCTGACGCCGGTCTCCGGCGAACTGCCGTTCCCCGATCATCTCGACCGCAAGGACGACTCTTCCTTCAAACGCGTCTGGGAAGCGCAGTTGCCGCAGATCGCCATTCCCTTCATGGGCCTGCCGGGCCTCGTGGTCTCCACGGGCCTCGTCGGCAAGGCGCCGGTCGGCGTGCACATCGTGTCGGGCCGCTATCGCGAGGATCTCTGCCTGCTCGCAGGCGAGGCGATCGAGGCGGGCGGCGTGCCGCCGTCGCCGATCGATCCCGTAGGTTAGCGATGTCCGCGATCTACGACTTCAAGGCCAACTCGCTTCTCGGCGAAGAAGTGCCGATGCGCAGCTTCGAGGGGCAGGTGCTGCTGATCGTCAACACCGCGAGCAAATGCGGCTTCACGCCGCAATATCGCGGGCTGGAGGATCTGCATCGCGACCTGTCCCCGCGCGGCTTCTCGGTGCTCGGCTTTCCCTGCAACCAGTTCGGTGCGCAGGAGCCAGGGCAGGCGAGCGAGATCCAGGCGTTCTGCTCGACCAATTACGACGTCACCTTTCCCCTGTTCGAGAAGATCGACGTCAACGGCAGCAATGCCCATCCGTTGTATGAGTACCTGAAACGCCAGCAATCCGGCCTGCTGGGCGCCTCCATCAAATGGAATTTCACGAAATTCCTGGTGGACCGCGCCGGCAAGGTGGTTTCGCGCTATGCGCCGACCGCGCGGCCCGAAGGATTGCGGCAGCAAATCGAGACCCTGTTATGAGCGAGACAATCATGAGCGACGAATTTCCGGACCGCCTCTCGGTCGATCCGAACAGCCCCTTTTACAATGCGGACATCCTGGCGCGCGACGTCGGCATCCGCTTCAAGGGTGTCGAGAAGACCAATGTCGAGGAATACTGCATCAGCGAAGGCTGGGTCCGCGTCACCGCAGGCAACGCCAAGGACCGCCACGGCAACCCGCTGACCATCAAGGTGCACGGCCCGGTCGAGCCGTATTTCAGGGATAAGAAGTAGTTTTGGAATGCGAAGCGTGCTTGGGGCACGCCGTCATGCCCGGGCTTGTCCCGGGCATCCACGTTCTTCGAGCGGCTAAGACGTGGATGGCCGGGACAAGCCCGGCCATGACGAGAGGAGGGAGCCCGCAGAAAGCCAAACCCCATGTCCGTCCGCATCGTCGACGTCCGCGAGATCACGAAGCCGATCTCTTCGCCGATCCGCAACGCCTATATCGATTTCACCAAGATGACGACGAGCCTCGTGGCCGTCGTCACCGACGTCGTTCGCGACGGCAAGCGCGTCGTCGGCTACGGCTTCAACTCCAACGGCCGCTACGGGCAGGGCGGCCTGATCCGCGAGCGTTTTGCCTCGCGCATCCTGGAGGCCGATCCGAAATCGCTGCTGAACGCGGCCGGCGACAATCTCGACCCCGACAAGGTCTGGGCCGCGATGATGACCAACGAGAAGCCGGGCGGTCACGGCGAGCGCTCGGTCGCGGTCGGCACCATCGACATGGCGGTGTGGGATGCGGTCGCGAAGATTGCGGGCCAGCCGCTGTTTCGCCTGCTGGCTGAGCGTCACGGCGTCAAAGCCAATCCGCGCGTGTTCGTCTACGCTGCCGGCGGCTACTACTATCCCGGCAAGGACCTCTCGATGCTGCGCGGCGAGATGCGAGGCTATCTCGATCGCGGCTACAACGTCGTGAAGATGAAGATCGGCGGTGCTGATATCGAGGACGACCGCACCCGCATCGAAGCGGTGCTGAAGGAAATCGGCAAGGACGCGCAGCTCGCCGTCGACGCCAACGGCCGCTTCGATCTCGAGACCGGCATCGCCTATGCCAAGATGCTGCGGGATTATCCCTTGTTCTGGTACGAAGAAGTCGGCGATCCCCTGGATTACGCGCTGCAGGCAGCCCTCGCCGAATTCTATCCGGGCCCGATGGCAACAGGCGAAAACCTGTTCAGCCACCAGGATGCCCGCAATTTGATTCGCTACGGCGGCATGCGCCCCGACCGCGACTGGCTGCAATTCGATTGCGCGCTGTCCTACGGCCTGTGCGAATACCAGCGCACGCTGGAGGTGCTGAAAACTCATGGCTGGTCGCCGAGCCGCTGCATCCCCCACGGCGGCCACCAGATGTCGCTCAACATCGCAGCCGGCTTAGGCCTTGGCGGCAACGAGAGCTACCCCGACCTGTTCCAGCCCTATGGTGGCTTCCCCGACGGCGTCCGCGTCGAGAACGGCCACATCACCATGCCGGAGCTGTCAGGCATCGGCTTCGAAGGCAAGTCGGATCTCTACAAGGAGATGAAGGCGCTGGCGGAGTAGGGGGCGCGACGGCCACGCCATGCTTTCCGCTGTCATGCCCCGGCTTGACCGGGGCATCCAGTACGCCGTGGCGAATGTGGCGAGAGCGAGCGCTTCAACGGAGGCCTCTGGAATACTGGATCGCCCGGTCAAGCCGGGCGATGACACCGAGATTGTGGACGAACCAACGCAATCAGCCGAGGTCGTCCCTTACGACAGTCGCATATCCAACAGCCGCCGCCCTTCGCCCTTCAAGAGCTTCTTCACCGCGCTCGAGGCCACGACTTCGCCGTCATTGGCGTAGGCTTCGTGGTTCTTCTCGATGTCGTCGAGGCGGTAGAGGTAGTTGACCATCACGCCGGCGGACTCGCGCACGCCCTTCGGCGAGAGATCGCCTAACCAATTGATGCGCTCGAGGCGGGCGCCGTTGCCGAGATGGAAGCGCGCGACGGAGTCGATCAGCTTGCCTTTGGGTGTGCGCGCCTTCAGGAAATAGTGCGCCGCGAGCGGTTCGATCACGCCACGTAGCAGTGTCGTGGTCTCGGGGTTCTCGAACCATTTGGGATCGTCGAGGCGCTTCAGGATCTCGCGGTCCTCGTCCGACAGCGGCAAATCCTTGTCCTGCTTCACCCATGGCATGAAGCCCGGCACCGGCGACAGCGTCACGAAATTGTCGAGCTTGGGCAATTCGCGGCGCAGCTCCTCCACCACCTGCTTGATCAGGAAGCTGCCGAAGGAGATGCCGCCCAGACCGCGCTGGGTGTTGGAGATCGAGTAGAACACGGCGGTACGGGCGCGCTCGATCGGGACGGATGGGCGATCGACCGCGAGCAGCGGCGCGATCGCGCCGGGGATCGTCTCGGTCAACGCGACCTCGACGAAGATCAGGGGCTCGTCCACCATCGCGGGATGGAAGAAGGCGTAGCAGCGGCGGTCGACCGGATCGATGCGGCGGCGCAGATCGTCCCAGTCGCTGATCTCGTGCACGGCCTCATAACGGATGATCTTTTCGAGGATGTTGGCCGGGGTCGACCAGTCGATCCTGCGCAGCACGAGAAACCCCCTGTTGAACCATGACGAGAGAAGATGCGAAACGTCGCGATCGAGTGCGGCGAGATCGGCGTGCCTGTTCATCATGTCGAGCAGGTCGGCGCGCATCTTGACGAGATCGCCGGTGCCGCCGGGTGCGCGGTTGAGGCGGCGGATCAACTCCTGCCGGCGCGGCTCGGAGGCGAAGTGCAGGGCGCTGGCATCCTCGTCGGCCGGCTTGGCGCGCCATGTCTCGATCGCCTTGGACAGGCGTTCCCGATCCGGGCCGAAATCGCGCACCAGGGCTTCGAAAAAGGCGCGACGTCCCGCCGCATCCAGGTCCTGGTAGATGTCGAGCACCTCACGCGCCATGGCGGTGCCGGAAGCTTCACCCCGGCCCGACAGCAGCGCGCCACAGAGCTCGATCAGCCCATCGGCGTCCGGCTTGGTGTCGGCAGAATCCCCGCGGCGAAGCAGCGTGCGGCCGCGCTCGGAGATGGTAGTAAGTAAGTCGGAGAAGAAGGCGTTGGCCATCGGGGCTTTCGTGTCGGGTTTGTGCGGTGCGGGAATCTTACACGGGATTTGGGCGGAATCCGATCACAATCAAGCGGGGGATTTTGGCAAGTTTAGCGGGGGGTGTGGATTTCCAGAATGCCGTCATGCCCGGCGAAGGAGGGACATCCAGTACGCCACGGCCTGCGTGCCGCGGGTGGCAGCCAGGGCGTCCCTGATCCGGGCCCCTCCTGCCAGCGCAAGGAGACAGCCTGCTCAGTGACCGGATTTCCTGAATTGGACCAGGCTGAACGAGCCGATACCGGTCGTCCGGACGAAAGCGAAGCCGGCCGAGTCCGCCAGCTTGCGATACTCGGCTTCGGTCCGCTCGCAACCGCCCGGTCCTCGCAGCATGTTGAGGTCGCTCATGACGCAGGAACGATCCTCGGGCGCCGTCGTTGCGCGCTCCGGCATGATCCGCTCGATCACGATCAACGTCCCGTCGGACGGCAGCGCGTTCCGGCAATTGCGCAAGATGATCCGGCAACGGTCGTCGTTCCAATTATGGAGAATGCTCTTCATCACAATCGTGTCGGCGCCGCTCGGAATATCTTCAAAGAAGCTGCCGGTGACGAAGCGACTGCGGCCGGCGATCCCGAGACGATCGAAATGTGTGCGCGCATCTGTCTCGCAACGCGCGAGATCGAAGACGATGCCCTCAAGGTGAGGGTTGTGCTGAACTATGGCGCCGATCAATTCGCCGGTGCCGCCGCCGATATCCATGACGAGGCGCGCTGCGGCGAAGTCGTGGGCCGTAACGATCTTCGGAACGATGGACCGCGTGAGGCTGACCATCGCAGCGTTGAACCGGCGGTTTGATTCCGGCGTATTGCCTGTGGCCGCATAACGGTCGTCGCCTTCTCCGCGCAGCTGGGTCGCGGTCTTTCCGGTGCGAACCGAATCGACCAGTCCGCTCCAGGATTGCGTGAGCATCTCGCCCTCAAAGAGAACCCAGTCCTTGAAGGATGGGTCGGCCGTCTCGCCGAGCTGCAGGCCGAGATCGGTCATAGCAAACCGGTCGTGGTCTGCCTGCCTACAAAGACCAAGTGTGGTCAGACCAACGAGCAGTCTGCGCAGAGCCCTTTCGTCGGCGGACACCAGCCGGGCAAGCTCAGCCACGGATTTCGCCTCGTCTCCGACGGCCTCCGCGAGACTAAGCTTCGCCGCAGCATAGATCACCGCGGTGATGCGATGCGACTGCACGAGATCAAGGACGGACGCTGGCCGGCTCATCTGTTGCCTCCGTTGCTGCGATCAATCGGTCGGGACAAACCCCGTTTCATGCACGATCGCCTTCCACCGGTCGGATTCGGATGCGATCAGCCGGGCGAAATCGTCCATCGCGATCACGTCCGGCTCGACGGCCAGCTTTGCCATACCGGCCCTGACCTCGTCGGTGCGAACGGCCGTCTGGATCGCGGCGCTGAGCTTATCGACAATCGGCGCCGGCGTCTTCGCTGGAACGAAAAACGCAAACCATGTGAGGTCCTCGAGCGAGGGGTATCCCGCCTCCCGCACCGTCGGTACCGCCGGAACGAACGGGCTGCGGCGCGGTCCAGTGGTCGCCAGCGCACGAAGATCTCCGGATTGGACAAGTCCGAGCGAGCTGCCGATCGGCATGACGGTCGCTGCAATCACGCCCTTGACCAGATCCTGAATCGCGCCACCGCCCTGATAGGGCACGTGGAGAAAATCGAAGCCTGCGCTGCGGCCCAGCATCGTACCGAGAAAATGCAGCGTGGTTCCGGCGCCCGGCGTGCCAAAGGTGGCAAGCTTCGGATTGGCTCGGCACCAAACAACGAAATCCGCCAGTGTCCTGACGTCGGCCGGAACCGCCGGGCCGACTGTCAGCAATGTCGGGGTCGAGGCGACGGTCGACACCGGCGTGAAATCGCGCGGCTGGTACCTCAGCGTCTTGTAGACGTGCGGAAAAAACATCATGAAGCCGAGCGGCGAGAACAGCATGGCCGATCCGTCGGCATCGGCGTTCTTCACCGCCTCCACCGCGATACGGCCGCCTGCTCCTGGCCGATTCTCGACCACGATGGTCTCCGCATAGCCGCTCATCTGTCCGGCCACGAGCCGCGCCATGGCGTCCTGCAGTCCGGGCGAGAAGCCCGTCAAAATGTGCGCGGTTTTGGAGAGCGGCTGTGCGAGCGCGCGCGACACGCGGTGCGAGGCGGAGCTCGCCACACAGGCCGCAGATGCGGCCAATACGCTACGACGCGTGATCATTCCCTGTCTCCCTGATCCATTTGGCGCTCAGAGCGGGTTCTACCGGCGGATGTATCACATGAGGGACGAACGGGCTTGGTCGCCGGCTTACATTTTCCTTACCGGCAGCTTACTCTTACGCATCGCACGGATTTTGACGACGGACGGCGGTCTCGGGGAAGTCGCTTGCGCTATTTCTTCAACGATTTTTCACTCGACACTGAGCGGCGCGAGCTTTGTCGCGGGCCGGAGGTCGTCGCCATCGCGCCGCAGGTGTTCGACCTGCTTCGTTATCTGATCGGCAACCGCGAGCGCGTGGTCAGCAAGGACGACCTGATCCGCGCCATCTGGCATGGTCGCGTCGTCTCCGACGTCGCCCTGACCACGCGGCTTAATGCGGCGCGCAAGGCGATCGGCGATTCCGGGGACGCGCAGCGCTTGATCAAGACATTTCCGCGCAAGGGCGTCCGCTTCGTCGCGGAGGTGCGCGAAGTGCCTACAACTGCGACTGTCGCGCGCTTGCCGAGGCCCGCCGCAGGCAAGCCGTCGCTCGTGGTTCTGCCTTTTGCCAATCTGAGCCCCGATCCCGCCCAGGACTATTTCGTCGACGGCGTGACCGAGAGCCTGACCACGGATCTGTCGCGAATGGCCGGTATCTTCGTGATCGGCCGCAACACCGCCTTCACCTACAAGGGCGTGCATGTCGATCTGAAGCAGCTCGGCCGCGAACTCGGCGTTCGCTACGTGCTCGAGGGCTCCGTGCAACGGGCCGGCAGCCGGATGCGCATCATCGTCCAGCTCATCGATGCCGAGACCGGAAATCATTTGTGGGGCGACCGTTTCGACAAGCAGGTAGCAGATCTTTTCGACATGCAGGACGAAATCGGTGCGCGTCTTGCCAATCAATTGGGAACCGAGCTCGTCAGGGTAGAGGCACGGCGCGCTGCGCGTGCGCCACATCCAGATTCGACCGACCTTTATTTCCAGGGCATGGCGTATCTGAATCGCGGGACGGATCCCACGAGCCTGTCGCAGGCTCGCCCGTTCTTCGAACAAGCGCTCCTGCTGGACGCTTCAAACGTTGAAGCTATGGTGGGAATCACAGACGTCGATACGATGCGGGCGACCTCCATGCTGATCGACCGCACGGCGCCTCTGCAAGTGGTCGAAGCGTCCTTGACCAGGATACTTGGCCACACGCCCAATCACGCGAGGGCACATTGCCTGATGGGCGTCGTCCAGATTTTCACGAACCGCGCCGCCCAAGGCATCGCCGAGTGTGAGCGGGCGTTGGTGCTGGACCGGAATCTTGCCACGGCCCATGCGTGGATCGGACTTGGCAAGTGCAATCTGGGCCGAGCCGAGGAGACCGAAGCGCACGTCATGGAGGCTTTCCGACTCTCTCCCCGCGATAACAAGGCCTCTTCCTGGATGAATACGGCAGGAGTCGCGCAATCATATCTCGGCGCCGATGAGGCTGCCGTTCGCTGGTTCAAGCGATCGATCGAGACCAACCGTAATATTGCACCCTTTGTCCATTTTTATCTTGCCGCCGAGCAGGCGCATCTCGGTGAGATCAAGGAAGCGCGGACTCATATGCAGGCGGGGCTGACGCTCGCTCCGGACTTCAGCATCGCCCAATTCCACGCCAGTTCGCCAACGGATCATCCAACCTGTCTTGCGCAGCGAGCTCGTATCGCCGTGGGGTTACGCAAGGCAGGTCTTCCTGAAGAATAGATGTTGCGCGGCTCGTCGAGGCCAAAGGGGCCGCCGGCCATCGCGTTATTCTGGCGAACCGGCCCCGCAGGACGATCGGCAGCCCGCCTCTGCGCTTACCCCTTCCCCGCAAACTCCGTCGGCGTCCGTCCCGTCACCTGACGGAACGCCGCCGAAAACGCCGGCACGCTGGCATAGCCGAGCTGGGTCGCGAGCTGCTTCACGGACACATTGGCATCGGTGGACAGCCGCTGGATCGCCGCCGCAATCCTCGCACGCTGGCACCAGCTCTTGAAGCTCAGCTGCGTCTCTGTCGAAAACAGCCGCGACAGCGTGCGCGCGGAGGTTCCGACCTCGCGCGCCAGCGCGTCGATGTCGTACAGGCCGGTGGGATCGTCGAGCACGATCATGGCCGCGCGCCGGCAGCGCGGCTCGTGCGGCAGCGGCACGAAGGTCGCGGAGTCCTCGGCCCGGACCAGTTCCAGCATCACCAGGCGAACCAGCAGATCGGTCCGCTCCTCGGTATTTTGCGCGTCGAACAGCGCGAGGATCGCCTGGTTCAGCAGCGGCGACACCCGCACCACGAATTCCTTGGTCAGTCCCTCATGGCGCTGCTCGCGCTTCAGCCAAGCCAAGTCGAAATAGAGCGTCCGCATCTCGATGTCGGCGAGCAGATCGATGGCGTGCTGGAGCCCGGCGGGGACCCAGACCGCGCGGTCCGGCGGCACCAGCCAGCGCCCTCCGGGCGTCGTCACCTGCATGGTGCCCCTGGCGGCATAGATCAGCTGTGCCTCGCGGTGCATATGCGGATCGATCCGCATGCCCTTGGGGTAGTCGCGTGCGACCAGATGCACGCCCGCAGGCGAGCGATGATTGCTCCGGACCGCCCGGAGGATTGGCGTCTCGACGACAGTCATTGGCAGCATCCCGTCATGCCCAAGACATATAACTCATTTCGGAGCAGGAGAGGATTCCCATGAACAGCCCCAGCCGGGTGATCAGTTTCGTCAACGCGGGCCATTTCATCGACCATTACGCGATGCTGATTTTCGCCGCCGCGGTGATCATCATGGGACCGGCGCTCGGCATGGCCTATTCGGAACTCCTGCCTTACGCGACGCCGGGCTTCGTCGCCTTCGGCGCGGGCTCGCTGCTTACCGGCTGGCTCGGCGACCGCTGGAGCCGCCGCCACATGATGCTGATCTTCTTCGTCGGCATCGGCGCTTCCATGATCTCGGTCGGCTGCGTGCAGACCCCGGCGCAACTCGGCGCGGCGCTGTTCGCGATCGGCATTTTTGCCTCGATCTATCACCCGGTCGGCACCGCCATGATCGTCTCCTACGCTGACAGGCTCGGCCGCGAGATGGGCATCAACGGCGTCTGGGGCAATCTCGGCGTCGCATCGTCGGCGCTGGTCACCGGCGTGATCGGCCAGTATCTCGGCTGGCGCTTCGCCTTCATCGTCCCCGGCATCGTCACCATCCTGATCGGCATCGCGTTTGCGATGATGGTCGTGCACGAGGACCGCAAGGGCTCGAAGCAGGCGGCAGCTCAGGCGCGGGTCGCCAAGCAGGACATGTGGCGCGTGATCCTGTCGCTGTTGATCGTGGTGATCGCGATCTCCACGACGTTCAATGCCGTCACCGTGGCGCTGCCAAAGCTGTTCGCGGAGCGGCTTGCCGATCTCACCAAAAGCCCGGCGCTGCTCGGCGTCATCGCAGCCTGCGTCTACGTGTTCGGCGCGATGACGCAGTACACGATCGGCCGGCTGCTCGACCGCTATTCGCTGAAGACGGTGGCGCTGCCGCTGTCCTTCATGCTGGCGCCGTTCCTGTATCTGGCCGCGAGCCTGTCCAATCTGCCGCTGATCCTGGTCTCGATCGGCATCGTCATGGGCGCGTTCGGGCAGGTCACGGTCAACGACGCCATGGTCGGCAAATACACCAGCGAGGAATGGCGCTCGCGCGCCTATGCCGTGCGCTATTTCATCGGCTTCACCGCCGCCGGCGCCTCGGTCGGCCTGGTCGCCTGGCTCTACGAGCAGGGCGGCTTCGTCACCATGCTGCATGCTTTCGCCGCGCTCTGCCTGCTCGCGATCGCAGCCGCGATCATTCTGCCGCGCGAGATCAGGACACCGCAGGCGGCGTGAGGGATCGGCGTGAGGCGCGCGCCCGTTTCAATCCCGTCATTGCGAGGAGCGTAGCGACGAAGCAATCCAGAATCTTTCCGCGGAGGATTCTGGATTGCTTCCGCCTTCGCTAAAGGTTCGGCTGTCAAGTCGCCGCGCCCGCAATGACGTGGGAGTGGCGGCGGCTCGCGTAGTCTGCCGATGATGCCATCATGCCAGTGTTTTGCCCGACGGGGCAAGCATTTTCGGCAAAGCGAAATTAGATTTCGGCAAAGACGAAATTTTCTCCAGTCTTTTCAACCTCATCTCTACTGTGCATGGGGTTGTTTTCGCGTTTTTTTTGTTGAGGCCCCTTACCCGCCGCGAAGTCAAGGAACTCCCGTTGCCTGCCGCGGGTTCTATCCCCGTCATCCCGGCACCTCGCCGGGGCAGATGAAGGGGTAAAATTCCTGCATGCAGTGGAGCCTGCTCCGACCGGTCGGCCTTGTCCCCGCGGCGCTTGTCCTCACCACCGTTGCGGCCAGCGCCGAGGGCGGCAAATCGGCCGGTCCCTCGGAATTCCTGCTGGTGGCCCAGATCGTGCTGTTGATCGCGGTCGGCCGCGGTCTCGGCGAGATCATGCAGCGCCTCGGCCAGCCCTCGGTGATCGGCGAATTGCTCGCCGGCATCCTGCTCGGTCCCTCGCTGTTCGGTTGGGTCTGGCCTGACGCACAGCAGGCAATCTTCCCCAAAACGCCCGAGCAGAAAGCGATGATCGACGGCATCGCGCAGTTCGGCATCCTGCTGCTGTTGCTGCTGACCGGCATGGAGACCGACCTCAAGCTGGTCAGGAAGGTCGGCAAGGCCGCGATCGCGATCTCGATTGCCGGCATCCTCGTGCCCTTTGCCTGCGGTTTTGCGCTCGGCGAATTCCTGCCAGATGCGCTGTTGCCGAATCCGCAAGCCCGCCTGGTTGCGTCGCTGTTCATGGGCACGGCGCTGTCAATCTCCTCGGTGAAGATCGTCGCGGTGGTTGTGCGCGAGATGAACTTCATGCGCCGCAATGTCGGCCAGATCATCGTCGCCACCGCCGTCATCGACGACACCATCGGCTGGATCATCATCGCCGTCATCTTCAGCCTCGCCTCGCACGGCGCGCTGGATATCGCCTCGGTGGCGAAAGCTGTGCTGGGCACGCTGGCCTTCCTCGCGATTAGCTTCACCATCGGCCGCCGCATCGTGTTCCAGCTCATTCGATGGGCCAACGACAATCTCGTCAGCACCGCCCCGGTCATCACGGTGATCCTGCTGCTGATGTGCGCGATGGCGCTGGTCACGCATCTGATCGGCGTCCACACCGTGCTCGGTGCCTTCGTCGCCGGCATTCTGGTCGGGGAGTCCCCGATCCTAACGCGGCAGATCGACGAGCGGCTGCGCGGGCTGATCTCGAGCTTCTTCATGCCGGTGTTCTTCGGTTTGGCCGGCCTGAGCGCCGACCTCACGGTGCTGCGCGATCCCCATCTGCTGATGCTCACCGGCCTGCTGGTCGTGATCGCCAGCGTCGGCAAGTTCGGCGGCGCCTTCGTCGGCGGAACCGTGGGCGGGCTGAACACAAGGGAGTCGCTGGCCCTCGCAAGCGGGATGAACGCGCGCGGCTCGACCGAGGTGATCATCGCCACCATCGGTCTTTCGATCGGCGTGCTCAGCCAGAACCTGTTCACGATGATTGTGACCATGGCGATCGTGACCACGATGGCGATGCCGCCGATGCTGCGCGCCGCGCTGGCAAAGCTGCCGATGAACAAGGATGAGCAAGAGCGCCTGGAGCGGGAAGAATTCGAGAAGCGCGGCTTCGTCGCCAATCTCGAACGCCCCTTGCTCGCCGTGGACGAGAGCGTGAACGCCACCTTCGCTGCCCACATCGCCGGCCTGATCGCGGGCATGCGCGGCTTGCCAATCACCGTGCTGCACATCGGCAAGCGCGCCAAGGATCAGGAGAAGGGCCGCGATGAAGAGGAAAGCGCGGAAACCGTGGTGAAGAAGGCCGCCGAGATCGTATCGGCCCATGGCGATGGCGATGTCGGCAGCGTCGACGTCGTCACCCGGGCAAGGCGTGCGGAGCTCGGCGAGTCCATTGCCGACGAAGCGCGCAAGGGCTTCGATCTTCTGGTCATCGGCGTCGACAAGGTTGCTGCCGCCAAGGATCGCTTCGATCGGAGGATCGAGGACATCGCAGCGAAGTTCGAGGGACCGCTCGCGGTCGTGGCGGCCAAGGGCAAGCACCTGAAGCAGCCGACGCCCGAGGCGCTCAACATCCTCGTTCCGGTCTCCGGCAGCGGCGTCTCCAAGCGCGGCGCCGAGGTCGCGGTCGCGCTGGCGCAGGCGGGATCAGGCTCGCTCCGGGTGATCTATGTCGCGACGACGCGCGACAAGGGCGCGCAGCGCGGCGCCTCGCGTGGTCTGAACCAGGAGGCCGGCATCCTGAAGGACGCCAGCGATCTCGCCGCCCGTTACGAGGTCGACATCACCACGACCTTGCGCGCGAACCGGGCGCCTGAAGCGGCGATCCTGCGCGAGATCGAGACCACCGCCGTCGATCTCGTGGTGATGGGGGTCGATCGCATCCAGGCCGATCATCTCTCCTTCGGCGGCGTCGCCGACGCCGTGCTCAGGCAAGCTAAGGTCTCGGTGCTCCTGGTCTCGAGCGGGGAGGCGCGGCCGACGTCCACGGAGAAAGCCTAGGATTTCACTTCGGCCACTGCCACCGCCTTCGGCGTTTTCTTCGACGCACGCCAGTTCTCGAAGCGCTGCACCACCACGAAGAACGCCGGCACGAACAGCACCGCGAGGCAGGTCGAGGCCAGCATGCCCGAGAACACCGTGATGCCGATCGACTTGCGCGCGCTGGCACCGGCGCCGGTCGCGATCACCAGCGGCACCACGCCGAGGATGAAGGCGAACGACGTCATCAGGATCGGGCGGAAGCGGGCGCGCGCAGCTTCGACCGCGGATTCCAGCACCGGCTTGCCATCGCGGCCGTGCAGCTCGAGCCCGACCTCGACGATCAGGATGGCGTTCTTGGCCGACAGCGCGATCAGCAGGATCAGGCCGATCTGGCAATAGAGGTTGTTGTCGATCTTCAATGCGTTGAGGATCAGCATCGGGCCGAGCAACGACAGCGGCACCGCCAGGATTACCGAGATCGGCGCATACCAGCTCTCGTATTGGCCGGCGAGCACGAGATAGACCAGCAGCATGGCGAGCCCGAACACCCAGTAGATCTGGTTGGAGACGGCCTTCTCCTGATAGGACATCGCGGTCCATTCGAAGCCGGTGCCCGGCGGCAGCGTCTTGCCCGCGATCTCCTCCATCAGCTTCAGCGACTGGCCAGAGGAGTAGCCCTGCGCCGGCAGGCCGATCACGGTCGACGATGGATAGAGATTGTAGAGGCTGATCAGCGACGGGCCGGTGGCGGGCGTGATCGTGGCAACCGTGCCGATCGGGATCATGTCGCCGTTCGAGTTGCGCACCATCATGTTGGCGATGTCGCGCTCGGTGACGCGGAAGGCGGGATCGGCCTGGGTGTAGACCTGGAACACGCGGCCGAACTTGTTGAACTGGTTGACATAGGACGAGCCGAGATAGGTCGAGAGCGCCGCGAACACCTGGTCCGTCGTCACGTGCAGCGTCTGGGTCTTGATGCGGTCGATCTCGACGTTGAATTGCGGCACCGAGGAGCGGAACGAGGATTGGACGCGCTGCAGCGCGCTCTGGCTCTGGCCATTGCTGACCATCGCGCCCGTGATGGCCTGGAGCTTGGCGAAATCGCTGTTGCCGTCGCGCAGCTCGACCTGCATCGAGAAGCCGGCGGCGTTGCCGATGCCCTGGATCGGCGGCGGCGGCAGCACCAGCGTGCGCGCTTCCATGATGGCCGCGAGCTTGTCGTTCAGCCCGTAGACCAGTGAGCGCAGATCCTCGCCCGGTCCTTTGCGCGCGTCCCAATCTTTCAGGATAATGTAGGCGACGCCGGCATTGGCAAGGCTGGCGCTGTTGTCCAGCGCGGAGATGCCGGCGATGGTGATGACTTGCTGGACTCCGGGCGTGTCCTTGATCAGCTCGCTCGCTCTGTCGAGCACCTTCTGGGTCCGTTCCAGCGCGGCACCGTCAGGCAGTTGCACGGCGGCGATCAGGTAGCCCTGGTCCTCGATCGGCAGGAAGCCGGTCGGTACCCGGGACAGCCCGTAGCCGCCGATCCCGATCAGCACCAGCGCGAGCGCGACCGAGATCGTGCTGTTCCTGCACAGCACGCCGATCAGTCGGATGTAGCCGCGCTCGACGCGGTTGTAGACCGCGTTGAAGCCGCGATAGAAGAAGTTGCGCTGCTCCGGCGGCACCGTCGGCCGCAGCCAGAGAGCGCATTGCGTCGGCTTCAGCGTCGCCGCGTTGATGGCGGACAGAAGCGCGGTCGCCGCGATCACCAGCGCAAATTGCGAATAGATGCGGCCGGTGAGCCCGGCGAGGAACGACGCTGGCAAAAACACCGAGATCAACACCAGCGTGATGCCGACGATCGGCGCGAACAGCTGGTCCATCGCCTTGATCGCGGCGTCATGGCCGTTCATGCCCTGCTCGATGTTGTGGGCCGCGCCTTCCACCACGACGATGGCATCGTCGACGACGATGCCGATCGCTAGCACGATCGCGAACAGCGTCGACATGTTGATGGTGAAGCCGAGCGCGGCCATGGCGGCGAAGGCGCCGATGATGGTCACCGGCACAGTGGTCGCCGGCACCAGCATCGCGCGCCAGTCCTGCAGGAACACCAGGATCACGACCAGCACCAGCAGGCCGGCCTCGATCAGCGTCATGTAGACCTCGTGCACCGAGGCCTGCACGAATTTGGTGGTGTCGAACGGCGTGTCGTACTTCATGCCCTGCGGGAAGGCCTTGGCAAGCTCCGCCATCTTCTTCTCAACGGCCTGCTCGACCTGGAGTGCATTGGCGCCGGGCGACTGGAACACGCCGATGCCGGTGGCCGGCTGCTTGTTAAGCGAGAAGATCTGGCTGTAGGTCTGCGCGCCCAATTCGACCCAGCCGACGTCGCGCACCCGCGTGACGTCGCCGCTGGTGCCTGATTTGACAATGATGTTCTCGAACTCGGTGGTATCGTCGAGCCTGCCGTTGACGTTGAGGGTGTACTGGAACGCCTGACCCGGCGGCGTCGGCGGTGCGCCGACCTGGCCGGCGGAGACCTGCTGGCTCTGCTGCTGGATCGCCTGGATCACGTCCTGCGGCACCAGGCCCCGGACCTGCAGCTTGTTCGGATCGAGCCACACCCGCATCGAATACTGGCCGGCGCCGAACACGGTGACGTTGCCGACGCCGGGCAGGCGCGAGAGTTCGTCGCGGAGGTTGATGGTGGCGTAGTTGCTCAAATAAAGGCTGTCGAACGTCTTGTCGGGCGAGGTCAGCGTCACGAACAGCAGGATCGACGTCGACCGCTTCTGTACGGTGACGCCCTGGTTCTGCACCGACTGGGGCAATTGCGACAGCGCGCTGGAGACGCGGTTCTGCACCAGCACTTGCGCGAAGTTCAGGTCGGTGCCGATCTTGAAGGTCACGGTCAGCGTATAGGTGCCGTCGGAGCCGCTGTAGGACTGCATGTAGAGCATGTCCTCGACGCCGTTGACCTGTTGTTCGATCGGCAAGGCAACTGTGTCGATCACGGTCTTGGCGCTGGCGCCGGGATAGCGTGTGGTGACCTGCACCGTCGGCGGCACCACGTCGGGATATTGCGCGATCGCGAGGTTGAACAGCGCGACGCCGCCGATCAGGATCATCAGCAGCGCGATGACGTTCGAGAGGACCGGCCGCTCGATGAAGAATTTTGAGATCATGGCCGGCGCTCCTACTTGCAGATCTTACTTGGCAGACGCCTGCGGCTGCTCGATCTTCGTCACCTGCGGGTCGATCTTCTGGCCCGGAATCACCCGCAGCAGTCCCGCGGTCACCACGCGGTCCTCCGGCTTCAAGCCGCTTTCGATCACGCGCAAGCCGTTGTCCACGGGACCGATCTGCACCTTGCGCTGCTCGACAACGTTGTCGCCATTGACGACGAGGAGATAGCGGCCGCCCTGATCGCTGCCGAGCGCGGTGTCGGGCACGAGCAGGGCGTCCTTCTCCTGAGTGAAGGGCACGCGAACGCGGACGAAATAGCCGGGCAGCAGCACCCGCTTGTCGTTGGGGACAAGGCCCCGCACTGCGAGCGTGCCCGTCGACTGGGTGAGGGTCGGGGCGACATAGTCAAGCTTGCCCTCATGCGGATAACCGGCCTCGGTCTGCAAACCGACTTGAATCGGAAATTGCTTCATGTCTGCGGCGGTGAGCCCGCGGCGGGCGGCCTCGGCACGGATGCGCAGCACGTCCTGCTCGTTGACGGTGAAATTCACATAGATCGGGTCCATCGCGACGATGGACGCGAGTTGAGTTGGAGAGGAGACGCCGACGAGTTCGCCGACCGAGACCATGTGAGCGCTGACGATGCCGTCGAAAGGCGCGGTCACGTTGGTGTAGCCGTAGTTGACCTGGGCGAGCTTGGTGTTGGCCTCGGCCTGCTGGAGATTGGCCTGCGCGTTATCGCGCGTCGATGTCGAGGTGTCGAGCGTGGCCTGCGAGACGGCCTGGCGCTGCACCAGCTCAGCCTGCCGTTTGTAGTCGGCTTCCGCCTGCCGGACTGAGGCCTGCGCGCCGGCCTCGGCCGCCCGCGCCTGGTCGAGCTTGAGCTTGTAGGTCTCGGGCTCGATCGTGAACAGCTGGGTGCCCTGCTTGACGAAGGCGCCGTCCTGGTAGTCGATCGATTGCAGGAATCCCTGCACGCGCGCGACGAGATCGACATTCTTGATCGGCGCGGTGTTGCCGGTGGCCTCGACATAACGGGTCACCGGGCGCTGCACCGGCGCGGCGACGTCCACCTTGGGCGGCGGCGGAGCGACGAAACTGTTCTTGTCCTCGCAGCCGGCGAGCGCGGCCACGGCCATCGCGGCGGCCAGTGCCTGCCCGACATGTCTCCACGCTTCGTTGCGCCGTGCGGGAGATGCGGGATTCGCGCAGGTCATTCGGTGGCCCCCGGTTGCTGTCTGTCGAGGCGGGAGGCTACCAACAAATGCCCGGACGTGGAACACCATAGCCATGGCAGTCGTCGGCCTTGCGCTGCGGACCGCGCTGTGGCCTTTGGCAGTTTTGCCATCACAAACCGCTTTTCATCGCGCACCCGATCGACCAGAATTATGTCACAGGCCGAGCGACGGCGCGCGAAGCGGTCGGGACGAACAAGAGAAGAATACAAGAAGAAAAGGTCGGGAGATCATGACATGCCCACGTCGGTCCTTAAGTCGGTCCTTGCCGGCCTCATTCTCGCAGCGGCGGTCGTCATGCCCGCGCTAGGCGATGGACTTAAGGACGAGATCGCACCGACCGGCAAGCTGCGGGTCGCGATTGCGATCAGCCTGGCTGGCGGCGCGTTCTGGTCCACCAAGACCGGAGACGGCTATGCCGGCGTGCCGGTCGATCTCGGCAGGGAGATGGCCGGGAAACTCGGCGTGCCCGTCGAATATGTCGTGTACCAGAATTCAGGGCAGATCACTGACGCGGCATCGAACGGCAACTGGGACGTCACCTGGCTGCCCAAAGATCCTGAGCGCGAGAGCAGGATGATGTTCGGCCCGATCTACGAGGTCGCGGACGCCACCTACATCGTCAAATCAGGCTCGAACGTCACCAATTTCGCCACGCTCGATCAGGTGGGCATCAAGGTCGCGGCCGTGAACGCCACGACCACGATGCGCGGCGCGGCCGCGCATCTGAAGAATGCGAAGGTCACGGGCTATCAGACCTATGACGAGATCTTCGGCCTCCTCAGCAGCGGCCAGATCGATGCGTTTGCGCTGTCGCGCGACCAGCTCAACAAGATGGCGCAGAAGATCCCGGGCACGCGCGTGCTCGACGAGACATTCAAGAAGACCGTCACGGCGGTCGCTGTGCCGCTCGGCCACCCCCAAGCGCTGACCTTCGTCACCAAATTCATGAACGAGGCGGTGACGAATGGCACCTTGCGCAAGGCCTATGACAGCAATGGCCTGAAGGACGCGCCGATCCGCACCGAATAGGATGGCGGCGCAGGATGACTGCGCCGCGCTCCGGCCCTACGGCTCCGCGGTGCGGATGCCCGCGGGGCTCACTTGCATCTTGAGCGTGGATGTCTTGTTCAGCGCCTTGCCATCGAACGAGAAGGCGATCAGCTCGTTTTCGACCATGCACTGGGCCACGACATATTTGGACTCCTTGGACCACACCATGCCCTGGCACCAATGGCCGATCTTCGCTTCCGTCACCGGCGTAAGGTCAGTGCCCGAAATCTTGTAGACCTTGAGCAGGCCGAAATCGTTGAAGAACGGCGACGCCGACGGCTTGTTCGAACCGTTCATGACGGTCACGGCCACGTAGTTGCCGTCCGGGGACATCTTCACGGCTTCCGGCGTCTGCCCGACGGTGACTGTCGTGACGACGCGGATCGGTTTCGCCGTCATGTCGATCAGGCTGATCGAGTCGTTGTCGCCGCTGCTGGCGCCGACATTGCCGACGATGGCGGCGGCGCTGCCGGTGAGATCGATGCCGTAGGGGCGGATGCCCGCGGAGAGATCGCGCTTGGCGTACTCGACCTTGCTCCCGTCCACAGTCAGAAGCGAGATCTTACTGTCTCCGTCGCGCGTGACCAGCGCGGTCGCGCCGTCACGGGAAAAGACCGCGTGGCTGGGGCCTGATTTGGCGTCGCCGAGCTGGATCTTGCCGACGGGCGCAAGCGTGCGCCCGCTGATGGTGAAGACCGAGACCGTTCCTTCGCTGCGGTTCGCAACCAGGGCCAGCGTGCCCGAACGGTTGATCGAAACGCCGGCAGCGCCCGCGCCGGCTTGCAAGGTCGCCAGTACTTTGGGCGGCGTGGATTTCAGGTCGATGACCGAAAGCTTGTCGTCGGGCACCGTCTTGGTCGGATCCGCGGGATCGAGCTTCATCGCGCCGGTGACGAGGGCGAACGCGCCATCCGGCGCAATTGCCACGCTCGGCGGCGGTCCGACGACGCTGGCCGGGGCGGGCACCTCGCCTAGAAGTTTCAAGGCACCGTCGGTGAGGTCGATGACGCTCACCGTGTCCGGCAGTGGTTGCTTGCGCACCAGGGCGCTGCCGTTCTCGAGCACCATCTTGCCGTCATTGGCCGTGACGACGATCTCGGCGTGCGCGGCGAAATTGGCGAGGCCCGCCAGGGATGTTGAGATCAAAGCACATGCGGCACGGCGCGTGCGCTTGCGAAGAGCGGCTGTCATATGTCCCCCCGAGATTTGTTCTTGTCCGGAGAAGCTAAATGCACCGGGCGCAGGACGCAATGACCAGGTGGCGAGCGTTTGCCTTTGAAGACGCCGACGGACGGCTACAAGGCGGGAGCTAGCCTCTCAGTCGCGTGCCACGCGGCGAGGCCCCTCAGCGTGGCTTGATCTCCGCGTATTTCGCCATCGCCTTCTCGAACTTCCGCTTGAACAGCCACATCGCGCCAAGGATTTCCCGGAAGCTTGCCGAGGTGCGCGCCCGGTCGGCCTGTCCGAATGCGAAGATGCTGTTGTTGCGCAGGTGCTTCATGATCGTCGGACTGGACACCCTGTAGTTCAGGAGATCGCCGGACTTGAGCGCCGCCCGCGTCGGCGTGGGAACGATCTGGATCAGCTCGAACAGCTTCATTTGGTCGATCGGGTCGGGCAGCGTCTTCACGATTCCTGGGATCTCCCGGAAAATATCCGCATGCGCGTTCATCAGGCCGTCGCGCACGTTGGTCCAGTGATTGAAGCGATGATCGGTGCCGCGGGCCCGCGCCTCCTCCTTGTCGTCGCGCGCGCTCAACCCGGGATCGGCGGCCGCGATCTCGCCCTTGATGGCGTCCCATTTCCTATGGCCGTTGCGGTCCTCGGACGGGCCGGTCTGGAAGCTGCCCATATAGGTGTTCGAGCGCCCGTTGCGGACGTTCTGCTTGCCGTTGGTCTCGGCGAAGAACAGCCCCAGACTGATCCGGCCCGCGGCTTCGGCGTGGTCAGGCGCCAACCCCTTGGCGCGTGCGATCGCGACCGCGAGATCCACCACGTCCTTGAACGGTGTCGCCGAGTTCTGCGCGCCGGCCGGCGGCGCTTCCATGATCTCGAACAGCTTTGAGTATTCGTCCACCAGCGGTTCGATGTCGGCATCGAAATAGGCCGGCGGGATCTCGAACTTGTTGGGCCTGCCGGTCCGCGACGGCATGACGTCGGTGAGATCCTTGTAAGCACTGATCACGGCGACGCGTGCCAGATAGAGCGCCTGGCCCGGCAGGTTCGGCAGCGGCTGTTTGGCGTCGATCTGGCGGCGCCGCTCGGAGAGAATCGCTTTGAAATCGCCGAGCGCACGCTCGTAGGTCGCAACCGCCTCCGATTGCCTGGCCGTGAGCGTTTGCGCCAGGCTCGGGACGAAGGTCGCAAGGATCAGCCCAAGCGCCGTTATGACTGCGGCGGCGCGATGTCGTGCTCTCATGGCCGGTTCCCTGGGCCTGTCGATTCGATGGCCAAGGGGATCGTAAGCATCGGAGGCGAGGGCTGGCGAGCGGCAAATTCCACTCGGCCCGAATTCGCGGCCTCACGCCGCTTGGTAATCCGGCGCGGAGGCGAGAAATCGCGCATAGGCGTCCGCGTCCGGCGGCCGGAAGTGGCCCGCGAGCCCGCCGCGCTTCTGCTCCTTGGCGCCGATGTCGGCCATCAGCTCGTCGAAGTGACGGTAGTGATAGGGCGCGACGCAGAGGCCGCCATAGACGCCCGCAGCCGGCCGTTCGACCCGCTTGAAGTGCAGCATCATCTCGATGTTGTCGCGCATCTGTTGCGCGGTCGGCTGGCGTGCGAGCTGTCCGTCGGCGTAACGGACCAGCCAGTTGGCGGCGAGGTCGGCGCAGAGCACGGTGCAGAACGAGGAGTTGAAACCGACGAAACCGAGCTCCGGCAGGTCGGGATTGGCGATCAGGCGATAGAGCCGGTACTGCCCATCCGCATCGACCAGTTTTGCCTGGTACGCGGCGGGCAGGAATGGCACGCCGAGCTTGTAGCCGATCGCGAGCACCGCGACATCGGCCGCCACGCGCTCGCCGCCGCTCATCACGATGGTGTCACCGTCGTAATGATCGAAGCTGCCGAACACGGCCTTGATGCGGCCGTCGGCTACCATCGGATGGAAGCCGGGTGTTGCGATCGGCACCGAGCAGTTGACTCCGTCCTCGATCCGCTCCTTCGGCACCATGTTGCATTGCTTCAGCTTGAGCTGCGCCTTCAACAGGCTTTCCAGCCCGCGCCAGTTTGCCCAGACGAACGGTGCTGCGATGCGATGCGCAAGGCGCGACATCGCGCCGATGCCCCAGCCCGGAAACATCTCCTCCTGCGCACGGATGTAGAGGATGCGCTTGAAGTTCACGAGACCGCCGATGAAATAAGGAATGCGCCAGACCGGCTCGCGCATCACGATCGTCACCTCACGCGCGCCCGCTTTCACGGCGTTCACCGCGATGTCGGTTGCCGATTTCGATCCGCCGAGCACGACGACGCGCCGTCCTTTCACCACTTGAGGATCGTTGTATTTCGATGAATGCAGGATCTGCCCGCCCTGTGCTAGAAAGCCGTCTTCGCCGGGGCAGTGCAGCTCCCGCGGCTCGTTGAACTGTCCGGTGCAGACCGCGACGAAGTCGAAATCCTCAGCTGTGCTGGCGCCGCTCTTGTCCGAGAGCGTGAGCGTCCAGCCTGGTCTGCCGTCGGCGCGTCGCGCCATGCCCGACACGCTGGTGTTGAAACGCAGCATACGGTCGAGGCCAAAAATTCGTGCGTAGTCGGCGAGGTAGGCGTGGACTTGCGATCCGGTCGGCCATTCCGGATAGGCTTCGGGCATGGCGCGGTCGGTGTAGCGGTAGAGCTCCTTCGGGCTCTGGGTCTGCACCTCCGGATAGGAGCGCGCCGGCTCCCAGACGCCGCCGAGATCGGCGCTGCGTTCAATGATGGTGACCCGGTGACCGCGGGTCGAGAACGCCTTTGCGGCGGCAAGGCCGGAGACGCCGGCGCCGATCACGCAGACATGCTTTGGGTTGACCATGGGATTGCTCGCGAGCTCGAATGTTCTGGGCACAGCAGGCCGCGTTCGGCCGCGCTGCGCGGCCGCTGGACCTGCGACGAAACAGAAATGGGAGTGGCGGCCGCCTAGTCGTTGGCTTCAGGCGGCAGGAAGTCGACCTCGTGCAGGGCCGAGATGCGCACCACCTCGGCGGGGTCGGCCAGATTGTGGAGCTGGTTGAACAGCGCCTCCAGCTTCTGCATCGGCGAGACCCAGAACAGCGCGCGGGCCGGCTTGTCGGACTTGTTGAAATAGCCGTGCGGGATGCCGCGCGGCAGGCGCACGAGATCACCGGCGTTGGCCTTGACCCATGTGCCGTCGAGCTTGAGGTCGAGCGTGCCCTCCTGCACCAGGATGAATTCGTCCTGGGTCGGATGGATGTGCACCGGCACGAACTGGCCCGGCTCGCTGTTGGTCTCGAAGGCAAAGGTGGAATCGGTGACGGCCTTGGGAAAATAGACCTGGCCCAGAATATTCCAGGTCTTGCCGCCATAGCCCGTGCCGTTCGCGGTAATGCCCTTCTCGAGTGCAGTCATGGCTCGCCTCCATCGTGGATCCCGACGAGGGTGGAGCTTCGGCCAGGCGCGGGCTGCTGTCTATCCGCTAAACGAATCCGGACACGTCCTGTGCCGTGCGGCACGACGTTTTTGCGACAGGGCTCTTTCCGGGGACGGGGAACTATTATAGGTTTAAAATATTCCGTGATGCCAAGCGTGGTCGGCGATGTCCGCAGCCGAGCTGGAAATGAGCACGCCTCGATCCGCGGCCGAAAGGCTCGCGGCTTTCGCCCGCGTCACCACCGACGACGCCGACGAGGCGGCCGAGCAGGTCGGGCGCATCTTCTGCCCGCATGATCTGACGCCGATGCGGAGGTCGGGCTTCTCGGCCAGGCACAATTGTGCCGCCTTCGACGGCTTTTCCATCAACTATGTCGCCTATGGCGGATCCGTCACCATCGATCCCGGCTGCCTCGACCGCTTCTTCCTGGTGCAGATCCCGCTCGCTGGCACGGCCCGTATCCGCGCAGGTACCCGCGAACTCGACACAGCGCCGGAACGGACGGCGTCGCTGTTGTCGCCGACCATCCCGACCCGGATGATCTGGACCGAGTCGGCGCAAGCGATCCTGCTGCTCGACCGCCGCATGGTTGAGCAGCGCGCAGCGGCATTGTCGGGCAGGGCGACCGGCGCGGTCGAGTTCGACCCTACGCTCGACCTGAACGTGCCGGCCGCGCGCGGCCTCGCGGCGAAGCTCGTCGAGCTGATGATGCTCGCCGAAGGTCTCGGACCGTCCGGCAGGCTTTCACCGGTCGCGACCGCGGGCTGGCGCGAGGCGCTGCTTCATTACCTCCTCGACGGCCAGCGGCACGGCCTGTCCGACGCGATCAGAACGTTCTCGGGCCAGGGCGAGCGTCTGCCGCGCGCGCTGCACACTGCGCGGGACTGCCTCGCGGCGAATGCCTGCGAGCCGCTCGACCTTGCGCACCTCGCCTGTGAGTCCGGGATCGGCATCCGCGCGCTACAGCTCGGTTTCCGCCGTCATTTCGGCGTGTCGATCTCGCAGATGCTGCTCGACATGCGCCTCGCCAATCTCCACACCCGGCTCACGCAAGCCGAGCTGGACACTTCGATCACCGAGATCGCCTTCGATCTCGGCTTCACCCATCTCGGCCGCATGGCCCGCGCCTATCGCGAAAAATTCGGCGAGACGCCGTCAGCGACGCTGCGGCGGAAGATGAGCTGATGCGCCGGCGGCTTCCCATGTCGGTTGGGGAGCGCGCGGCGCGAAGACGCGGCATCATTTGAACGTCGTCGCCTGAGTAACATCGCCCCAGCAATACTGATCGTCGCAGTCTTTTAGCTTGTCGTTGATTGACCATTCAACCATGCCACCCGCGTTGGAATTCGCAGCGGATGGCCTAGGTCTTCCGCGACCTTGTCGCGCCATCGCGTTCAGCCGCCTGCCTGCGCAGAAAGCCTTCGAGATCGGCCTGCACGGAATAGGGCGTCGGGATCGGATCGCCCGCGTCGTCGACAGCGGTGTCGAGAGAGCGGCGCAGCATGCGCGCGAGCTCGGCCTTGCGGTAGGGCTTTGTCAGAAGCGGTGCGCCCCTGGTGGCGCGTCCCTGCGCATGCGGGGCGTCGTAGGCATAGCCCGACGTGAATAGCACCCGCAGCGAGGGGCGCGATGCCACCATCTCGTCGGCGAGCTCTCGTCCGTTCAAGCTGCCGGCCATCACGATGTCGGTGAAAAGCAGGTCGAAGGGCGTGCCTTCGGCCGCGATGGCCAGTGCCTCGGCTGCATTGGCGGCCGGGATGACCTTGTAGCCGAGGCTTTCGAGCTGAACCGTGACGTACTGGCGGACGTCGCGGTCGTCCTCGACACAAAGAATGGTTTCCGTCCCGCCCACGACCTTGCGCTCGTCATAGCCAGTGGGGCGAAGCGTGCTCGCCTCCGCCTTCGGCAGATAGATCGTGAAAGTCGTGCCGCGTCCTTCTTCGGAAGCGACCTTGATGCCGCCGCCGGACTGCTTGATGAATCCGAACACCATGCTGAGCCCGAGCCCGGTGCCCTTCCCGACGTCCTTGGTCGAGAAGAAGGGATCGAAGATCCGCTCCAGAATGGCCGGCGGAATGCCAGTGCCGGTATCGCCTATCTCGATCTCGACATAGTCGCCGGCATAGCCGGCCCCGACCGCCACGGCCTCGCGGACGCCGAACACGACGTTGCGCGTCGTCAACGTCAGTCTGCCGCCGTCCAGCATCGCGTCGCGGGCGTTGATCGCGAGGTTGAGAAGCGCCGAGCTCAATTGGCCGCGATCGACGAGGGCGAGCCAAATGTTGCCGTCGAGCCGGGTCACGATCTCGATCTTCTTGTCGAAGGTTGCCAGCAGCAGCTTTGCGAGCTCTTCGAGCAGCTCGTTGATGTCGCTCTCGGCCGGCTTGAGCGCCTGCTTGCGGGCAAAGGACAACAGGCTCGACGTCAGCGCGGCGCCGCGATCGGCGGCGTCGCTGATCAGCTTGGTGATGGTCGCGAGCGGCGGATTATCCTTCACGGCGTCGGCGAGGATCTCGATCGTGCCCGTGATCACGGTGAGCATGTTGTTGAATTCGTGCGCAATGCCGCCGGTGAGCTGACCGATCGCCTCCATCTTCTGGGCCTGGATCAGCTGCTCCTCGGCGGCGCGCTTCTGGGTGACATCCTTGACGAAATTGTTGATGAGGGTGCGCCCCCCGATGTGGAGCGCCGTGCTGGAGGCCTCGATCAGGATCTCGTCGCCGTCCCGGTGCAGCAGGGTCGCTTCGAACCGGATGCCGATCGGCGTATCCGACAATTCCGGCAGCAGCCGCATCATGCGTTGCCTGAAGCCGTCGCGCAGCGGCTCGGCGATGAGGAGATTGACGACGTCCGTGCCGAGCGCCTCCTTGCGCGTCCATCCCGTCAGGGCCTCGGCCTGAAGGCTCCATTCCAGCACGATGCCGTTCTGGTCGGTCTGAACGAAGGCATCGAGCGCGGTCTTGATGACCGCTTGCGTCATCTGTGCGCTGGCCCGCGCCTGCTCGGTCAGTAGCGCGGCGGCGCGTTTTTCCTGCGCCGTTTCGATCGCGCGCGTGCACAGACGAGCGAGCAGGACCGCAATGGCGCCGCTTGCGAGCATGGCGACGATCTGGGCAATGCCGAACCCGGTTCCGGTCGCGGCATAGGAGACGAGGAGAGCCGCCGCGGTCACGATGACCTGCGCGGCCATCGCGAGTGTCAGAAGCCGCCTGAGTTTCATGGTCTCACACCAACGCGTCAGTGGCAGACCCTCGTGTCCGCCCTGTCAATGACCGGCTCCACGTGAGCTACAGATGTGAGCTACAGATTCCGCGCGGCAGCGTCGAGGGGCAATTTGCGGTGGTGCCGGGCTGGCGGCGCTTTCAACCTGCCGGCGAATCGGTCTGGCGCAGCGTCGTCACCCAGATCACGCGGGCCGTCTGCTGGGTCGGGTTGTCGAACATGTGCGGCACGATGCTCGGAAAGCGAAAGCTGTCGCCGGCGTCGAGCAGATGGGCCTGGTTGTCGAGCCACAGCCGCAGGCTGCCTGAGAGGATGTAGCCCGCCTTCTCGCCGGTGTGCTGCAGGAAGTCGGTGCCGGACGAGGCGCCGGGATTGAGCGTGAGCTCGTAGAGTTCGAGCTGGCCCTTGTCTGCCGGCGTCAGCGCTTCCTTGACGACGCCGCTGGCGGTGAGCCGCAGCAGGCGCCGGCTGTTCTTGCGGACGATGTAGCGCTGCACGTCGCCGGGATCGGTGGTCTCGAAGAAATAGGAGATGGGAACGTCGAGCGCGATGCTGAGCAGGCGCAACGTGCGTATCGACGGCATGGCACGCGCGCGTTCGAGCTGGCTGATCATGCCGTTAGAGAGGCCGGTCTTATTGGCGACGTCCTGGATCGACAGGCCCGCACGCTGCCGCAGCAGCCGCACGGTCTCGCCCAGGCGCTGGTCGACGGCATCGTCGGCCTCGGTCGCCGGGGCATCCTTCGGATCGTTGATCTCGCCGCGACCATCCATGTCGCTCTCCCGTGCATCATCTCAGCCCCGGACAACGACGGTCCGGAGCTTCAGTCGGCGTGAAAAGGTCGCGCATCCTAGCAATATCATTGACAGCTGTATTTAGTCGTGATGAACTTTTGATAGAAAAATTTAGAAGCACTAAAGCCCACTCCTGTCCCTTTGCCGGGGTCTCGGGGCGCGGGAGACGGTGCCGCGTGCGACAACGGAGAGTGGTCATGGCGGACGACACCGGGAAGTTCGGCGTTGGGGCACTGCATCTCGGCAATCCGAATCGCCGTCAGATCTTTCAGCTCGGGGCCGGCGCCGCGGCGGGATGGACGCTATCGGGCAACGCATTTGCGCAGACAGAACGCCCGACCAATCCGCCGGACAAGCCGCGCGGACAGGTGATCGCGGCGCTGTCGCAGGAGCCGACGGTCTTTCATCCCCTGATGCCGGGCATCGAAGTCGATCAGGGCATCTGGTGGCAGGTGTTCTCGCCGCTCTGGTTCATCGATCCCGACGGCAAGTTCGTTCCCGACCTCGCCCGCGAAGTCCCGACGGTCGAGAATGGCGGCCTCTCGGCCGACGGCCTGACCTGGAAGATCAAGCTCCGCAGCGACGTGAAATGGCACGACGGCACGCCGTTCACGGCCGAGGACGTGAAGTTCTCGCTTGAGCTGATCAACAACCCCGATTTTCGCGCGCGCAGCCGCGTCGGCCATAGTCTCGTCAAGGACATCAAGATCGTCGCGCCCGACGAGATTCACTGGCGCATGGAAGCTCCCTATTCGCCCTATATGTCGATCCTGGGATCGCTGACCTTCATCGTGCCCAAGCACATCCTGGAGAAGGTGACCGATCCGAACGCCTCGCCGTTCCACAATGCGCCTGTCGGCACCGGACCGTTCCGCTGGGGCGAGCGCGTACCGGGCGACCACATTCAGTTGAATGCCCATACCGGCTATCACGGCAGGGGACCCTACGTTGAGCGTGTGGTGTTCAAATACATTCCAGACCTGACCGTGCTCTACACCCAGTTCCGCACCGGCCAGGTCGATTACACCGGCCTGCAAGGCATTCTGCCGAACTTCGTGCAGGAAGCGAAGACGCTGAAGGGCCGCAAGATCTTCGTCTCATCCACGTCGTCGGTGGAGCACATCGCGCCCAATCTGGAGTTCGGCGCGTTGGCGGACCGCACGGTGCGCGAGGCGCTGTATCTCGCGATCAACAAGCAGGCGATCATCGACGCGCTGAACTACGGCTTGCCGACGCAGACCGAAAGTTTCGTGCCGCAACAGGCCTGGTCGTTCCAGCAGGGACTGCCGCAGCACAAATACGATCCGGCCAAGGCCAACACGCTGCTCGATGCGGCCGGTTGGGTCCGCGGCGCCGGCGGCGTGCGCGAGAAAGGCGGCGTCAAGCTCGAATTCACCAATTCAACGACGTCGGGCAATGCGGTGCGTGAGCAGACCCAGCAGCTGCTGATCCAGGACTGGCGCGCGATCGGTGCCGCGATGCGCGTCAACAACATGCCGGCCGCCGTGATCTGGGGCGACTTCTGGCAGCAATCGAAATTCAATTCGGTGATCGTGGGAGTGAATTTCATGCTCGGCAGCGACCCCGACGTGACGCCCCGCTTCGGCTCCGGCGCCATTCCTGCCAAAGGTGGCCGCGGCTACAACACCTATCAGTATCGCAACCCGGAGGCGGATCGGCTTCTCGCCGAAGGTGCCAAGCAGTTCGATCTGGCGCAGCGCAAGACGACCTATGGCGCTCTGCAAAAGCTCATCCGCGACGACCTCGCGATCCTGCCCCTGTTCCAGGGCTTCATCGCCGAAGGTGTGAAGGAAGGGCTGCAAGGCTTCCGTCCCAACATCAACATGTCGATCAACTGCTGGAACATTCGCGAATGGTATTGGGCCTGATGGTTCAGGCGCGCGAGATCGCCTGAGATGGCCCGTTACGTCGCCAATCGCCTGGCGCAGGCGATCATGCTGCTGGTGATCGTGTCCGCGATCGGCTTCGCCATCCTGCATCTGGCGCCCGGCGGTCCGCTCTCGCAATTCGCGGCGTCCGCGCAGATGACGCAGGAGGATCTCGACCGCGTCACGCGGCAGCTCGGCCTCGATCGTTCGCTGCCGATCCAGTATCTCGATTGGTTCGGCCGGATGCTGAGGGGCGATTGGGGCCGCTCGTATCGTGACGGCGAGGCGGTGCTGGCGGTGATCTCGTCGCATCTCGGCGCCACGCTGGAACTGATGGCGACTGCGACCATCATCGCGGTGCTGCTAGGCTGCTGGATTGGCGTGCTCGGTGCGCTGCGCCGCTATTCGCTGTTCGATTCGCTCGCAACCGTCGGCGCCATGATCGCATTGTCGATCCCGACCTTCTGGTTCGGCCTCGTCACCATCTATGTGTTCTCGGTGAAGCTCGGCTGGCTGCCGGCCGGGAACCGGCAGACCGTCGGCGACGGCTCCCTGCTCGATCTGCTCCATCATCTCATTGCGCCGGCGCTGGTGCTGGCGCTGGTGGAGACCGCGATGTGGGGCCGCTTCATGCGCTCCTCGATGCTCGAAGTCATCAATCAGGACTACATTCGCACCGCGCGCGCCAAGGGCATGCCGGAATGGCGAATCCTTACGGTTCACGCCTTGCGGAACGCGTTGCTGCCGATGATCACGGTGGGCGGCCTTCAGTTTCCGACGCTGCTCGGTGGTGCGCTGGTCGCCGAGACCGTGTTCACCTGGCCCGGCATGGGCCGGCTGTTCCTCGATTCCATCGGATATCGCGACTATCCCGTGGTTATGGGCATTCTGATGTTCTCGGCGATCATGGTGCTGATTGGGTCGCTGCTGGCCGACATCCTCTATGCCGTCGTCGATCCGCGCATCCGGGTGGGCTAGGGATGACGACCGTAGACTTGTCCAGCGCTCAACCCGCACCCGGCCAGGCCGCGTGGCGGCGATTTCGTCGGCACCGGCTTGCGCTTGCAGGCGCGGTGATCATTCTCGCCCTTGTTCTCGGTTCGGCATTCGGCCCGTACCTCCTGCCGTTCGACGACACCTACATCGATATCATGAAGCGGTTCGCACCGCCGCTGTCGGGCGCGCACATCCTCGGCACCGACGAACTCGGCCGCGACGTGCTGGCGCGGCTGATGATGGGCGCGCGCGTCTCGCTGTCGATCGGCTTCGTCGCGATGGTGATGGCGATGGCGGTGGGCATCGTCGTCGGGGCCTTCGCCGGCTTCTATGGCGGCGTGGTCGGCGCGGTGCTGATGCGGCTCGTCGATGCCATGCTCTGCTTTCCGACCATCTTCCTGCTGCTTGCGCTCGCGGCGCTCATCGAGCCCGGCTTCGTCACCACCACCGTGCTGATCGCGGCAACCGCCTGGATGTGGGTGGCCCGCGTCGTCGAGGCCCAGGTGCGTTCGCTGCGGGAACGCGAGTTTGCGGTTGCTGCACTCGCGTTCGGCTCGTCGAACCTGCGGATCATGTTCCGCGAGCTCGTGCCCAATGCGATTGCGCCGATCGTGGTGGCGGCGACGCTGAACGTCGCCAAGGCAATTCTGCTGGAATCCTATCTCAGCTATCTCGGTTACGGCATTCAGCCGCCGGCCGCGAGCCTCGGTAACATGCTCAACAACGCGCAGATCTATCTCACCAGTGCGCCCTGGCTTGCGATCGCGCCGGGCCTCGCCATCACGCTTGCCGTGACGAGCTTCAACTTCCTCGGCGACGGCCTGCGCGATGCGCTCGATCCGCGAATGAACATCCCATGATCTGCAAACTAGCGATGAGCAAGCTTGCTCCGATCGAACTGAATATCTGGAGTGTCCTATGTCCCCGCCGCTCACCCGTATAAACAGCGACGAGCACCTGCCGGCGCAGGTGGATGTCGTCGTCATCGGCGGCGGCGTCATTGGCGTCTCCGCGGCCTATCATCTCGCGAAGAAGGGCCTCTCCGTCGCCCTGGTCGAGAAGGGCCATGTCGGCGGCGAGCAGTCGAGCCGCAATTGGGGCTGGTGCCGCCAGCAGGGCCGCGCGCGTGAGGAGATCCCGCTGGCCCGCGAGGCACTGCGACTGTGGGAAGACATGCAGAACGATGCCGGCGTCGATGCCGGCTTCCGCCGCACCGGCGTGCTGTTCCTGACCAAGAGCAAGGACGAACTCGCCAGCTGGGAGCGATGGGCCGTAACGGCGCGCGAGATGCAGGTCCACTCCACGGTCCTGACGCCGGCGGAGGTCGCCGAGCGCCTGCCCGGCAATGCCGAAAAATGGGTCGGCGGATTGCACACGCCGAGCGACGGGCGCGCCGAGCCCTCAATGGCCGTGCCGGCGCTTGCGACCGCCGCGCGAAAGCACGGCGTCACTATTCATCAGGGCTGCGCCGCGCGTGGGTTGGAGACGCAAGGTGGACGGGTGAGCGCCGTCGTCACCGAGAAGGGCACCGTTCGCACGCAATCGGTGCTGCTGTCCGGCGGCGCCTGGTCGTCGCTATTCTGCCGTCGCCACGGCATCGAGCTGCCGATCGGCCTCGTCAATGCGACCGCGTGCCGGACCACGCCGGGGCCGGAGGTCACCTCCGGTGCGCTCGGCACCGATTTCTATTGCATCCGCCGCCGCCTCGACGGCGGCTTTACCCTGGCGCTACGCAACCGCGGCACGGTCGAACTGTCGCCTGATCTGTTCCGGTACGCGCGAACTTTCTGGCCGACCTATCTGCATCGCAAGAACGGGTTGAAACTGTCGTTCGGCAAATCCTTCTTCGACCAGCTCATGCGCGGCACGAACTGGAGCTTGGACAAGCCGTCGCCATTCGAGACCGAGCGGGTGCGCGATCCCGCGCCTGACATGTCGCTGGTCAATGCCGCGCTGGCTTCGCTGATCAAGTCGAACCCTGAATTGAAGGACATCGAGATCGCGGAAGCCTGGGGCGGGACGATCGACTGCACGCCGGATACCATTCCGGTCATCTCGCCGGTCGATGCCATGCCCGGCTTCTTCCTTGCCACCGGCTTCTCCGGCCACGGCTTTGGCATCGGTCCTGCGGCCGGCAAGCTCGCGGCGGACATCGTGACGGGCGCGACGCCGCTGGTCGATCCCGCGGCCTACAGCCACAAGCGCCTGATCGACGGCCGCCGGCTCGCGCCGGTCAGCCCGTTCTGAGAGTTTTGGCGGCATGACGGTTCTCTACAAGGCCAACATGGTTCGGGGCGCTGAATGGGCGGGCTTCTTCGCCGAGCGCGCGCCCGATGTGCCATTCCGGCTCTGGCCCGACATCGGCGATCCCGCCGACATCCGCTATCTCGTGGCGTGGGTGCCGCCGGACGACATCGCGACGACTTTCCCTAATCTCGAACTCGTTTTCTCGGTCGGTGCGGGTGTGGACCAGTTCGACCCGTCAATAGTTCCGCCGCACATTCCGCTGGTGCGCATGCTTGAGCCCGGTATCGCCGAGACCATGGTCGAATACGTCACCATGGCTGTGCTCGCGCTGCATCGCGATCTCCTGCACTTCATTGCTCAGCAGAAGGCGCAGGTCTGGCGCGAGATCCGGATCACGCCGGCCAAACGTCGTCGCGTCGGCGTGATCGGTCTCGGCCAACTCGGCCAGGCCGTGCTCGAACGCCTCACGGCGTTCGGCTTTCCGCTTCTCGGCTGGAATCGCTCGCCGCGCGAGATCGAGGGCGTCACGAGTTACGCGGGCATGGAGACGTTGCCGGATTTCCTTGCTCAGACCGACATTCTCGTCTGCCTGCTGCCTTTGACCGACGAGACCCGCGGCATCCTGAATGCGGACTTGTTCGCGCGCCTGCCGCGCGGCGCGTCGCTCGTCAATGTCGGGCGTGGCCCGCATCTGGTCGAAGCCGACCTTCTCGCGGCGCTCGACAGCGGCGCGTTGTCGGGTGCTGTCCTCGATGTCGCCGAGCCGGAGCCGCTGCCTGCGGGTCACCCTTTCTGGAGCCACCCGCGCATCCTGGTCACGCCGCACAATGCCAGCATGACGACGCCGGATACGGCGGTCGATTTCGTGCTGGATGTGATTGCGCGCCACCGCCGCGGTGAAGAATTGCCGGGGCGTGTCGATCGTAGTCGTGGCTATTAGGACACTGGCATGAGCATGGGCGCAAGCGGAGCTGATCAAATCGCTGCCAACGCGCAGTCGCCGGTGCTGTCGGTTTCCGGCCTGACGACGTCCTTCCTGCGTGAGCGGCAATGGATTCCCGTCGTCTGCGACGTGTCGTTCGATATTGCCTCGCGGGAAACCGTGGCGATCGTCGGCGAGTCCGGTTCGGGCAAGAGCGTCACTGCGCTCTCGATCATGCGGCTCATTCCGAAGGAGAACGGCCGGGTCGAAGGCAGCGTCCGGCTTGCCGGTCGCGACCTGCTGACGCTGCCCGAAGCGAGCATGAAGGATGTTCGTGGCAACGAAATCGCCATGATCTTCCAGGAGCCGATGACGAGCCTCAATCCGGTGCTGACCATCGGCTTCCAGATTGCGGAAGCACTGATCCAGCACCGCGGCCTGTCGCGCGCGGCGGCGGAGGTCGAGACCATATGCCTGCTCGACCGCGTGCGGATACCTGCGGCGAAATCGCGCTTCCACGAGCATCCGCATCGCTTCTCCGGCGGCATGCGCCAGCGCGTAATGATCGCGATGGCGCTGGCCTGCAAGCCGAGGCTGCTGATCGCAGACGAGCCGACCACCGCGCTCGACGTCACGATCCAGGCCCAGATCCTGGAGCTTCTGAAGGAGCTTCAGCAGGAAGAGGAGATGTCGATCCTCTTCATCACCCACGACATGGGGGTGGTGGCCGAGATCGCGGACCGCACCGTGGTGATGTATGGCGGCCAGGCAGTGGAAACCGATGCGACCGCGCGCATCTTTGCTTCACCCTCGCATCCTTATACCCGCTCGCTGCTCGCGGCCGTGCCACGCCTCGGCTCGATGGACGGGCGGACGCGGCCGATGCGTTTTCCGACCGTCGACAAGGTGACGGGGACCTCTGACGAGCCGGCGGAGACGCCCGATACGGTCTCGATTGCCGAGCGACCGCTGCTCGAGGTCTCCAACCTCACGACGCGCTTTCCAATCCGCTCGGGCCTGTTCGGCAAGGTCTCGGGCCGCGTCCATGCGGTCGAGAACATCTCCTTCACCTTGCGCGCCGGGGAGACGCTGGCGCTGGTCGGCGAATCCGGCTGCGGCAAGTCGACGACGGGCCGCTCCATTCTCAAGCTGACGGAGCCGGACAGCGGCACCGTTCTGGTGGACGGGCAGGATGTGCTGGCGATGAATGCCCGCACCTTGCGTGACTTTCGCAAGCAGATGCAGATCGTGTTCCAGGATCCGTTCGCGAGCCTCAACCCGCGCATGTCGGTGGGAACGGCGATTGCGGCCCCATTGCTCGCCAACGGGCTCGTCACGGCGTCGCAGGCACGGGAGAAGGTCGCCGACCTGCTTGTCCGCGTTGGTCTCACCGCCGACATGGCCGCGCGCTTTCCGCACGAATTCTCCGGTGGCCAGCGCCAGCGCATCTGCATTGCCCGCGCGCTCGCGCTCGGACCGAAGCTGATCGTCGCGGACGAAGCGGTCTCGGCGCTCGACGTTTCGGTCAAGGCGCAGGTCGTCAATCTGATGCTGGACCTTCAGGCCAGCATGGGACTTGCCTATCTCTTCATTTCCCACGATATCGCGGTGGTCGAGCGCATGAGCCATCGCGTCGCGGTGATGTATCTCGGCGAGATCGTCGAAACCGGTCCACGCGCGGCCCTGTTCGGAAATCCGCAGCATCCCTATACGAAGAAGCTGATGGGGGCCGTGCCGGTGCCCGATCCAGCGCGCCGCGGCACCAGGCGCGAGGCCACGAATGACGAGATCAGAAGCCCGGTGCGCGCGCCCGATTACCAGCCGCCCGTGCGTCAATTTCGTGAGGTGTCGCCGGGCCATGTCGTCCAGCTCTGGGGCGAGGAATGGTCCAACTGACGTGCGCAGGCCACAAATCATTTCCAAAATGCACGATGAAGTCGCCCCGCGATCTGCCGGGCAGGTCAACGGTGGTGTCCTTCGCGACGCCAGGCCGGTGACATCGCGCTGAAATCACAATGAAATCATCGCGGCACGGCCCGGTGCGACGGCCGGCCGCGCCAGCTTCGTGTTATGCGCTGCAGCTGGACCGTCGGCCGGCGATCTCCGATAATGCGCGGATCTCGGGAAGGCCGGCGAAGACGTGCCTTTACGGATGGATTTACTAGAATGACACAAGCAGGCGTCTACGGGCAGAGGCTCGGGCAGGGCCTTCGCTCGAAGCAAGCACCGGTCCTGATCACGCGTTCGCTGCACAGCGCCGAGCTCGCGGTCACCGAAGTCCGCAACGACGATCCGACACCGGATATTTCCGGATCGCTGGCTGCGGAAGATGCCTATCTCCTCAGCCTGAAACTCCGCGACTATCCGGATTGCGAATGCTGGGAGGAGGGCCGCTGTGTCACCAAGGCGGATGTTCGCGCAGGTGCGACTTATCTGTACGACCTCAAGCGTGACCCGCGCTATGTGATCGACAAGCCGTTTCACTCGCTCTTCTTCTATTTGCCGCGCTCGGCGCTCAACAGCGTTGCCAGGCAACCGGGCGGGCCGCGCGTAGGCGAGCTCAGCTACGAGCCCGGTGTCGGTCATGACGACGAGGTCGTTCGACATGTCGGTGCCTCGTTGCGGCAAGGACTGTGTCGGCCCGACGAGACCAACCAGCTTTTCGTCGATCACATGATGCTCGCGCTCACCGCCCATGTCGCCCAGACCTATGGTGGGCTGAAGCCGGCCGCGGAACCGAGCCGCGGCGGTCTTGCGCCATGGCAGGTGAAGCGTGCATGTGACCGGCTCGATTCCGATCTCTCGGGCAAGATCGCGCTGCAGCTGATCGCGACCGAGCTTGGGCTGTCAGTCAGCCACTTCTCACGCGCGTTCCGGATCTCCACCGGCCTGCCGCCGCATCAATGGCTGCTCCAGCAGCGCGTCAAGGCGGCCAAGCAACTGATGACAGTCCGCGACCTGCCGTTGTCCGAGATTGCCATCTCGGCCGGATTTGCCAATCAGAGCCATTTCACGCGGGTGTTCTCGTCCATCGTCGGCGTCAGTCCGGGCGCGTGGCGCCGCGAAACGGATGGCGGACGGGACAAGACTTGAAGTTACCGGCGCTTTGCCAGCGAGATCGTGTAGGCCGTGCGGCGCGCCGCAAAGATCTCGTCCGGCGGATGGCCGATGCCGTCGGCAAGATTGACCGGATTGAAGATGGAGCCGTCGCAGGCCGCGTTGGCCTCGAGCCTGGTGATGACGATCGTCCCCAGCCGCACCTGCTCACGGTTGTCCTCGTCCGGCCATCGCAGGGTCACGTCCATGGTGGGATCGCCGGGACGGTCGAGCAAGGCCATCACGTTGAATCGGACGTCGCCGGCTGCGATCCTCCGCGCGAGATCGTCATGCAGGAAATCGGCCGACTTCGCCCTCGCTTCGTCCTCGCTCAAGGTGACGTCGCCGCCGACCGGCGAGACCTTGAACTTGATGAAGCGGGTCTCATCCTTCGCGTTCGTCGCGGGAAAGGAGTGCACGCCCCAATAGGTCGTGCCGGCAAAGCTGCCGGGCAGCCGGCGTGCCGCGACGTAATTCGCCTGGTTCAGTGTTTCAGGATTGGCCGCCGAAAAGGCCCGGACCTTCTCGATGTCGGGCTTGCCGTCCGCACCCGGAATGCGCGCCTCGAGGAAGGCGAGCATCTGGTCGAGCGTCCGTGCAAAATGCACCGGAGCGGTTTCCGTCAGGATGTCCGAGCGATGGGCGTCGTCGCCCAGCCTGAAGCTGAAGCCGCGCAGCACGAGGTTGTTGGTGTCGGTCACCCCGGGATTGCCGCCGCCGACGGAGAAGCGCGCCAGCACGCGCGACGGTTTTGTGAAGCTCAGCGATCGCGTAATCTCTGCCGCGCGGTCGGACGGGGCATAGGTCCCGCGCACACAACGACCCTTGGCGAAGCTCGCGCGCACCTTCGGCGGATTGCCTGCGACCGCCTTCAATGCATCGACGACCGCGGCGGGTGTTGCAGCGGGGGTGGGAAGTTCGGACATGGCTTGGCCTCCGGCAAAAGCGGCATGTCCGTGTGTTAGGGCTGGCGGAGCGCCGGCGTCTTTCCTAAAGCCGCGCTGCCTTGTCCGATCCTGCTGATTGCTTGCTTGCGCTTCAGGAATTCACGTGCACGAAACACGGTATGAGGGGATAGATCTGATGTCGGCGAGACGCGGGACAACTTGTTTACTGATTCAGCTCCCGTGCTCCCGGGTCTCGCGACGATGCAGACTTGTCCTCCGGAAATTGTGATCGGATAGAGCGACGGGGAACCGCGTTATGTGAACCGTCTCATATTTCATCACTCTCTTTCGAGCTATCACTCCCGCAAGAAATTGCCGCACCCGGACCTAACTGACCGACACGGGTGAGATGCAATGCCTGCGTAGCCGCGTGCTCGCAGCTTTGGATTGGCTCTCGTCTTGCTCACGAGCAAGCCAGCCCCATCACTCAGCACAGATTTTTCAGAAATTGGAATCAAGGCAATCGCAAAACGCGTCCACGAGGCTGCCTCTATTCGGGGTCGGCCGGTAGGCCGCTACTTACCTAAGAAGGAGACCCCCAATGAAAATTAGTGATGCAGTTTCCAGCGCATTTTCCCTAACGAGGGGCTCCGGCAATCTTCGGATCGCTCGTTCCGGTCTGATCAGGTCGGCCCATCTTCTTGAAAGAATTGGGCTCGCAGCCGTTGGGGCCTCCTGTGGCCTCTATGTGGGTGCGACCCTGTTGCGTGAGAAAGGCGGACTGTTTGAAAGCGGCTGGATCGTGCTGATAACGATGCTCTACGGAGCTCTCAGCTATTATGTCGGAATTGATTTGTCTCGCAGTGTCGCGCGGAAGTCGATCTCGAGCAACTCGGAAGAGTGGAATGGTTCCGAGTCGGCTGAGATCATGAGTGCGGCTGGAACGTTCGGCGCCGCGATTGCCGCAACTCTGTCCGTCAGCATCCTTGTCCTTGATCAAAACCCAGCCAATGGCCTGATAACCTTTGTTGCCGGCTGTTGGGTGGTTGGTTCCTCGCTCCAAGTTGCGGCGGGCATGATGGCTCGCAACTACGAAGCGCGCATGGACAAGCAATGAAGGAATTGTGCTCACGCAAGAACGTCTGCTTGGCGTCATGACGAGTGCACAAGCCGCAGTGTTGGATTCGATTTCAGGTCCGGAGTGAGTAGTGACCACTTATCGCAACCTCCGTCGTCCAACGCTGCGGGAAGACGATTTTTGGTAGCGCAGTCGTTCGCATCGGGCGGCGACCCGGCTTGGAAGCCGTGTCGGTACTGAGTAACCTAAATTATCGCACAACAAACAAGACGTGCCATCATGGCGGTGTTGGGATATCGTCCCCGCGCCGTGGTCCAAAATCCTGCTAACCGCCAACCACACGATCGGTGGAGCCAATGCAGATTGCGGAGTGGCTCGAGAAACTGGGGCTTGGGCAATACGCAGAGCGTTTTGCCCAGAATGGAATCGACGTGGGCGTCCTCCCCGAACTGATGGACGAGGACTTTGAAAAGCTCGGAGTCCTGCTAGGCCATCGCCGCAAAATGCTGCGTGCTATTGCCGACCTCGATCCAGCCGCGTTGATCGCATCGCCGACCCCTCCTCAGGACGCCGAGCGGCGCCACCTCACTGTTATGTTTTGCGATCTGGTCGGCTCGACCGCGCTCTCGGCGCGTCTCGATCCCGAGGATATGTGGGAAGTGATCCGGGCCTACCGCGCCGCCTGCGCGAGCGTCATTGCCGCTTATGACGGCAGGATAGCCAGGTTCGTTGGCGACGGAATACTCGTCTATTTCGGCTATCCTCGCGCGCATGAGGATGATGCGGAGCGCGCAGTACGAGCTGCCCTCGACACTATCTCCGCAATTGGGCAGCTCAAAACGGGCGCCGACGAACGGGTTGAACTGCGCATCGCAATTGCGACAGGGCTTGTGGTGGTCGGTGACCTCATCAGTGGAGATGCATCAGAGGAGCAGGCAACCGTCGGCGACACACCAAACCTCGCCGCTCGGCTCCAGAGCCTGGCGGAACCGGGCGCGGTCGTCGTTGCTTCGTCGACGCGCCGGCTGCTTGGTGATCTCTTCACGTTTCGCAATCTCGGCCGCCGTGAGGTCAAGGGGATAGCCGAACCAATCGCAGTCTGGGCGGTGGAGGGGGCGATCGCATCCGAGAGTCGCTTCGAGGCGGTCCGCGCGGTACGCTCGATCGGTTTTGTCGGCCGCAGGGACGAGATCGAGTTCACTCTCTCGCGCCAGCGGCTGGCATGGCAGGGGCAGGGCCAGATGGTATTGATTTCTGGCGAAGCGGGCATCGGCAAGTCGCGCATTGTCGCAACCCTGTCCGAAAGCCCCTCGTTGGGGGCGCACCGCCGGGTGCGATATCAGTGTTCGCCCTACCATACCAACAGTGTGCTCCATCCCTTTGTCGCGCAGCTCGAGCGCGCCGCCGGCATCCGGTCGCACGACACGCCTGGGCAAAAGCTCGACAAGCTCGAGGCAATGCTGTCGCTTGGAACACAGCAGGTCGCCCAAGCGACACCGCTCATTGCGGCTCTCCTTTCGATTCCCACCGGCGACCATTGTCCGCCGCTGGCTTTGAGCCCGGCGCAGCAGCGGCGACAGACATTTGCCGCCCTTCTGGATCAGCTTGAGGGGTTGGCGCGAGAGCAACCCCTGCTGATTATCTGCGAGGATATGCATTGGGCCGATGCCACGACACTTGAACTGTTCGATCTCGCGGTCGATCGTATCAGAGGACTGCCGATACTCGTGCTCATGACATCCCGGCCAGAGTTCGAGCCCTCCTGGTCGGGCCTTGCCAACGTCAGTCTGTTGCGGCTCGACCGACTCGATCGGCGGGACTCGCGCGCGCTGGTCGAACAGGTGGCCGTTGGTCGCCAGAGCTGCCACGCGAGATGATGAAGCAGATCATCGATAGGACGGATGGCATCCCACTATTCGTCGAGGAATTGACCAAGATGGTGCTGGAGTCCGGGCTACTCGTCGAAGATGCCGGGCGCTATCGTCTCGATAATCCGCTCCCGCCGCTCGCTATTCCCGCGACGCTGCAGGATTCGCTGATGGCGCGGCTTGACCGGCTGGCCCCCGTCAAGGAGTTAGCGCAGATAGGCGCCGCCATCGGTCGCGACTTTTCATACGCGCTGCTGAGATATGTGGCGGGACGCGATGATCTGACGCTGAGCGCTGCGCTAGCGCAACTCGAAGAGGCCGAACTGCTGGTGCGTCGCGGGGCTCCGCCCGAAGCAAACTATAGTTTCAAGCACGCCCTCGTTCAGGAAGCGGCCTACGAGAGCCTGCTCAAGAGCAAACGGCAGGTGCTTCACAAGCGCATCGGCGATGTCCTGCGCGAGAAGTTTCCAGTCGTCGCCGAGACTGAGCCGGAAGTTCTGGCACACCACTTCACTGAGGCGGGGCTGAGCGAGGTCGCCCTCGAATGGTGGCGCAAGGCGGGCCTGCAGGCGCTGAAACGCTCCGCTTATTCCGAGGCGATTGCACATCTCGGCAAGGCGATTGCCATCGCCGATGACCTGCCCGATGAGCACGACCGGATGATGGGTAGGCTACATCTTCAAATCGCATATGGCCGTGCATTACGGGGCAGCCTCGGGCACAGCGCTCCCGAAACGGTCGCCGCATGGACGCGCGCCCGACAGTTCGCAGCCGACATCAATGATCCGGTTGAACTTGCGCCGGTCCATTCGGGTCTCTTCAATGCCTGCCTGACACACGGCGAACTCGCGCCGATGCAGGCGCTGGTGGATGCCATCGTGAACGCCGCTGACCGGCGACCGGCCTCACCGGTGGCCGCCGTCGTTGCACATTGGACGGGCGGGGTTACCTGCTGGTTCGGGGGCGACTACTTGAACGCGAGATTACATCTTGAGAAGGCACTAGAGATCTATGGTGACGAGCCGGATCCCGCGACGTTCAGGGGCTCGGCGCTGGATCTCCCATTCGTGATCATGAGGTTTCTTGCCCTGGTGCTTTGGCCGCTTGGCAGGATCGCCCGCGCACGCCGCCTCGCCGCGGAAGCGATAAGGGCTTCCGGAGAAAAACGGGCGCTTTCTCAGGCCAATGCGCTTGTTCATCGAGCTGTGTTCGACGGACTATGCGGGGGCATGTTGCAGCAAACAGAGACGATCCTGGCGCTTGGTCTCGCTCGCGACCACACGATGCCGCTGTATGTGGCCGCCGGCACCTACCTGAATGGCCTGGCCAAGTGGCGCGCCGGCGACGGAATGGCCGGGCTAACGGAAATGCGTCGCGGCTGGACCTTGCTGCACGAGAATGACTGCTACCTCTGTGAGCCGTTTTGGGGGATGCATGTCGCCATGGCGGATGCAGAGTCGGGCCAACTCGAAAACGGGCTGGAAATCTTGAGCGGATTGATCGCATGGGCGGGGCAATCCGGTCAGCATTGGCTTGATGCCGAGCTGCATCGCGTCTACGGGGAGCTTTTGTTGCGTCATGATCCTTCGGACCTAGCCAGGGCCGAAACTGCGCTAAGCCGAGCGCTTGAAATCGCACGGCACCAACGGGTGAAGACTTTCGAGCTGCGCAGCGCCATTGGACTTGCACGCCTGCATAAGACAAATGGCGGAGCGGGCGCGGTATCCGAGGTGCTCGCTCCCGTGCTCGCTGAATTCGATGCGGAGCGCAATCTTCCCGAAGTCGTTGAAGCCAGAGAGCTGCTCAAGCAAGTGCATTAGGCACGTGCGGTTTGTTTAGCTAGCCGTTTGGTCAGGAGAGACGTCTCGATCCTGACCCATCTCCGGTCGCCTCACTGCAATTGCGCGTTGAGGTTCGCACGTGACGTACGGGCCAGGGGCTGACGGGTTACGAATTCACGTGCACGAAATCCCGCAAGAGCGGATAGATCTCGTTGTTCCAGCGTTTGCCCGAGAACACGCCGTAATGGCCGACGCCGGCCTGCATGTGGTGGACGCGGCGGTAGGCGCGTACGCCGGTGCAGAGGTCTTGCGCGGCCAGCGTCTGGCCGATCGAGCAGATGTCGTCCTTCTCGCCCTCGACCGTCATCAGCCCCATGCGGCTGACGGCCTTGGTGTTCACCGGACGTCCCCGATGCATCAGCTTGCCCTGGGGCAGAAGATGCTCCTGGAACACGTCTCGCACGGTCTCGATGTAGAATTCCGCGGGCAGGTCCATCACGGCGAAATATTCGTCGTAGAAGGTCTTGATGCTGGCCGCCTTCTCCTTCTCGCCCTTGGCGATGTGATCGGCGAGATCGATGTGCTGCTTGATATGGCGCTCGAGATTCATCGAGACGAAGGCGGTGAGCTGCACGAAGCCGGGATAGACTTTCCGCAGGGCACCGCGGCACTGCATCGGCACGTAGTTGATCAGGTTCTGCTCGAACCAGTCGATTGGCCTGCTCTTGGCGAATTCGTTGACCCTCGTCGGCTGGATGCGCGTGTCGATCGGGCCGGCCATCAGCGTCAGCGTCGCCGGCCGCGAAGGATGGTTGCCCTCGCACATGATCGCGGCGGCCGCGAGCGCGGAGACCGAGGGCTGGCAGATCGCGACCATATGCGGGCGGGGGCCTAATTGGCCGAGGAAGTCGATGAGATGCTCGGTGTAGTCGTCGAGCCCGAAACGGCCCTCGCTGCGGGGAATGTCGCGTGGATTGTGCCAGTCGGTGATGTAGACGTCGTGATCCTGCAGCAGCGTCTTCACGGTGCCGCGCAGCAGCGTCGAAAAATGGCCGGACATCGGCGCCACCAGGAGCATGCGCGGCTGCTCGCCCACGCCTTCCTTCTTGAAACGCAGCAGCGAGCCGAACGGGGTCGCGTAAGCGATCTCCTCGGTCACGGTGACCTCGCGATTGCCGACCATGACGCTGTCGATGCCGTAGGCGGGGCGGTGGTAGGTGAGGGTGGAGCGGGAGATCAGCTCCAGCGCGGCCGACAGCCGGCCGACGACCTGATCCGATAAGCCCTGCGGCACCAGATTGAGGAATTTGAGTGCGGATGAAGCCCCCGACCGCCACGGCGCCGTCAGGTCCATATGGTTCTGAAAGGCCTGATAATACATCGACATCATACTGAAACGCCCACCTGTCCCCGTGCTGCTATGCAATATCGGAGCCAAACCGGAGATGGGCCGTCCTCAAGATTGGCACGTCGCTTGCTGCTCTTTTGGCGGAAGCACAGGCGGTGCGCACTCCCGCAGTCCAGGCGGGTGCAAGTCTTAGGCGTGAGGGAAGGCCATATGGCGAAGGCGACACTGACCATCAGCAGCAAGAACTATTCGTCCTGGTCGCTGCGTGGCTGGCTGCTGACGAAATTTTCCGGGCTCGATTTCGATGAGATCGTCACCGCGCCGGACGACGCGTCGGCGCGTGCCGAAATCCTGCTATTGTCGTCGTCGATCCTGGTGCCGTGCCTGCGGCACGACGGCGCGATCGTCTGGGATACGCTGGCGATCGCCGAATATCTCAACGAGGCGATGCCGGATGCCGGGCTGCTGCCCGCGGATCGCGTTCAGCGCGCGCATTGCCGCTCGATCTGCGGCGAAATCCATTCCGGCTTCACCACCTTGCGCGCCTCGCTGCCGGTCAATCTGAAGGGGCACTTCCCCGGCTTCAAGATCTGGTCGCGCGCGCAGGCCGACATCGATCGCGTCTGGGCGATCTGGCGCGACTGCCTGGACAAATCGGGCGGGCCCTTCCTGTTCGGCGAGACCCGCACCATGGCTGACGCGATGTACGCCCCGGTGGTGACGCGCTTCGTGACCTATAACGTCAAGCTCGAGCCACAGCTGCAGGCCTATGCCGATACCATCATGGCCATGCCGGAGATGAAGGAATGGATCGCGGCGGCACGGGATGAGCCGGCCGAGATCGAGGAGCTCGAGGTCGAATATTAGGCAGGCCGGGTGCCATCTGCCTGTTTTGGGAGCGAGCATCCAACCGCCGCACCCCGCGGTCATGTCATTGAAGGCGTTAACGTTTGACGCCCGTGGTGGGCTGAGCCCGCTCACGCGCTGTGCAGATATTGTATGCGCGCGCTGGCCGGTTGCGACATCTAGCCGTGAACAGGCGCGTACGGGGCGCTACGGCTGATTCGGACGTGATTCGTTCGGGCCGCGTTCCGAAGGTTAAAGCCGGGACGCGGCCCCGTTGCATTTTGAGACAGAAATCAGTGCTCAGGCCACGCCCGAATGCTTCATGCGCGGGACGCGCCAGCCGATGACGGTTGCTTCAACTGCGACGCCGGCCGCGTGGTTCTGCCAGCGTCCCTCGATATAGCGGCAGGCGAACGGCAGCTGATACGTTCCGCTGTGGTCCTCGCACAGCACTTCGACTGCAAGGCCGGGCGGCGGTTCTCCGGCGCCGTCGAATTCCGCCAGTCGTCTGTCGCGCGTTGCCATCAAAAAACTCCCCTTAAACAAAGCCGCGGAAAGAGTGCCCATTTCCTCCGCGTGCAGATCATCGCTCCCCGTGCGAGGGAACAGCCGCAAGCTCAACGCGAGAATGCGGTGCGAGTGTGGTAGCCTCGACAGGCTGCGTGCAAAAAGCGCACATTGCCGTGATTGATTTGACGAGGAACCTGTATGCTGCTTCGAAGCGCCGGCGTTTGTTTCGCGATGTTGCTGCTCGCTACGCTGGCGATTGTGCCGGTCCGCGCGCAGGACGTGCCCGGTATCGAGATCTGCACCGTCGAGAAGACCATGGAGCGCCGCACCAGCTGCCTCCAGAGCAACGTCGACTTCCTCCAGAAGACGGTCACCAAGCTCAACCTCGATCACCAGCAGAAGCTGGACGCCGCGGCTCGCCAGATCGATGCGTTGAAGACGACCGTGGCCGGCTTGCAGAAGATGCTCGGCGATCTCCAGGCCGCGCAGGCGAAGACCGCGGAGGATGTGAAGAAGAAACAGGATGCGCCGCCGCCGAAGGATGCGGCGAAATAGGCGCCGCGCTCAGGCGACGCGATATCGCTCCATGACGCTGCGGTCGGGCTCATAGCCGAGCCCAGGTCCGGTCGGCACCGCGACATGGCCGGTGGCATCGACATCGGCGCGGCCGCCCCAGAGGCAGGCCTCGCGCTTCAGGTAAAACATCTCGACCAACCCGTCGTCGCGCCCCGCCAGGAGATGCAAGGTCGCCAGCAGGCCGGGGCCGAAATACGGGGAGTGCGGAACGATCTTGACGCCTTGCCGATCCGCGAGCGCCGCAACCTTCAGAAATTCCGTGATGCCGCCGACCTTGATCACCGACGGCTGGGCGTGGCTGACCGCGCCCGCCTCCATCATCTGGCGGAATTGATATTCCGTGCAGGCGTTCTCGCCGGCGGCGACGCCGAGCCCGCCCTTGCTGCGGACCTCGGCGAGCGCCGCAAAATCCTCCGGCGGCCAGACCGGCTCTTCCAGGAACATCGGCTGCGCGTCCCCGCATGTCCTGGCGAACGCGACCGCCTGCTCGCCTGACAGCGGGCAGTTCATGTCCACCATCAGCGGAATGCCGGGCCCGATCGCCGCGCGCGCGGCAAACACCGCCGGCGCCGTGGTCTCGTGCAGCTTGATGGCGCCATAGCCGAGTGCGAGCGCCTTCTTGCATTCGGCGGCGATGTTGTCGGGCGAACCGATCCGCAACAGGCTCGCATAGGCCGGAATGGCCGAGCGCCTGGTGTCGCCGAGCAGGCGGTTCAGCGGCACGCCCTCGATCTTGGCGGCGAGGTCCCACAGCGCGATGTCGAGCCCGGAGATCGCGAACATGGTGATGCCGTAACGGCCGAACAGATGCAGATTGCGCTGGATCTGGTCCATCACCGCGGGGATGCCGGCGGCATCGGGAACCTGCAGCCCATGGGCTTGTGGTGCGATCATTTCCTCGACGGCACTGCGCGTGGTGCGGGGGCAGACATAGGCGAAGGCATCGCCCCAGCCGGTGAGCCCGGCGTCGGTGGTGACCTCGAGGATCACCATGTCGAGGGCGGTGATGGCGGAGGCGCCCTGACGGAAGCTCGCGACACCAGCGTCATAGGGGATGCGGATATGGTGCGCCCGCACATCGGTGATTTTCATGACGCGGTTCCTCCTGCTTTCTTGTGAGCGGTTTCAAGGACGTCCCGAGTGTAGCCATGAACGCCCGGACGTTGCCAGTGGCTGTTCCGGCGTTATCCTCCTGCGGGACCGCAACGCCGATCAAGCGAAACCCGCGGACTTCCGTGCATCATGGTCGCGCTTCGAACGAGAAACGTCATGAACCCAGCCCAGCGCGCGCTCTGGTATGTCGAGAGCCATCTGGCCGAGCCGATGACGCTCGACGAGATCGCTACAATATCGGGCGTGTCGCGGTTCCACATCGTGCGCGCGTTTGCTGCCGCGATCGGCCTGCCGGTGATGCGGTACGTGCGCGCGCGGCGGCTGAGCGAAGCGGCGCGCAGTCTTGCGAACGGCGCGCCCGACATCCTGTCGCTGGCGCTGGAGGCGGATTACGGCTCGCACGAAGCATTCACCCGTGCGTTCCGCGACCAGTTCGGCACCACGCCCGAAGCGGTGCGCGCCGCGCAATGCACCGGCCATCTCAAGCTCCAGGAGCCGATCCTCATGGATTCAACCATCTCGGACAAACTCGCCAGCCCGCGCTTCGAAACCACAAAGGCCTTCCTCGTCGCAGGCATCAGCGAGCGCATCTCCTGCGACAACGGCGCGGCCATTCCTGGACTGTGGCAGCGCTTCCACCAGGAGGTCGCCGACATTCCCGCGCGCGTTGGACCGGTCGCCTATGGCGTCTGCTGCAACGGCGACGATGCCGGCAATTTCGACTACATTGCCGGCGTCGAGGTCGCCGATTTCTCCGAACTGCCGCGCCCCTTCGGCCGTATCCGCATCCCCGAGCAGCGCTATGCGGTGTTCACCCACACAGACCACGTCGCCTCGATCAGGCGCACCGTCAACGCGATCTGGAATCAGTGGCTGCCGGCCTCCGGCCTGAAGGCTGCCGATGCGCCGAACTTCGAGCGCTACGACGAGAAATTCGATCCCGCCACCGGCAATGGCGGCCTGGAGATTTGGATACCCGTGCGAGATTAGCGCGCAACGCTGGCATACCATCCGGCTTGCTTGGCAAGCCCCGGTGACTTTGTCATAACCGCAGGCAATCTTGCGTGTGGGGCCCGTGCCGGACATCCCGCGCAAGTCATAACAAGCAGCCGGGAGGGTCCCCACATGTCCAACGTCCGCGTTCTCGCCACCGACCTCGAATTTCCCGAAGGGCCGGTCGTGATGCCGGACGGCTCGGTCGTGCTGGTGGAAATCCGCGGCCAGCGCCTGACCCGAATCCATCCCGACGGGCGCAAGGAGGTCGTCGCGAAGATTCCGGGCGGCCCGAACGGCGCAGCCCTCGGCCCCGACGGCAAGATCTACATCTGCAACAATGGCGGCTTCTCCTGGATCCCGACCCGCAACATGATCATGCCGGGTCCGCAGCCCGACGACTATCTCGGCGGCTCGATCCAGCGCGTCGATCTGCAATCCGGCCAGATCGAAACCGTCGTGACCAGATGCGGCGAGCACGATCTGCGCGGGCCGAACGATCTGGTGTTCGACAAGCAGGGCGGCCTCTGGTTCTCCGATCTCGGCAAGCGCCGCGCGCGCGAGATGGACGTCGGCGGCATGTACTATCTCAAGCCCGGCATGAAGGAGATCGTCGAGGTCGTCCACGGCGTGTTGCCGGCGAACGGCATCGGCCTCTCGCCGGACGAGACCACCGTCTACATCGCGGAGACGCCGACGGGCCGGCTCTGGGCCTACGAGCTCTCCGCGCCCGGCACGCTCAAGCCGCGCGACGCGATCTATCGCGGCGAGCGGGGCAAACCGATCTGCGGCCTCGGCGGCTACCAGATGTTCGATTCGCTGGCGGTCGAAGCCAACGGCAATGTCTGCGTCGCCACCCTCGTCTCCGGCTGCATCTCGGTGATCGCGCCCGATGGCACGCTGGTCGAGCAGATCCCGACCGGCGACCGCGTCACCACCAACATCGCCTTCGGCGGCCCCGAGCTGAAGACCGCCTACATCACGCTCTCCGGCAAGGGCGAACTGATCGCCATGGACTGGCCGCGCAGCGGTTTGCCGTTGAATTTCCTTAACAAGTAAACGGTGCTAGTGACCATCATTGCAAGCGAAGCGAAGCAATCCAGGAATGCGTCCGCGGTGACAGTCTGGATTGCTTCGTCGCTTCGCTCCTCGCAATGACAAAGGAGAGAGTTTCAAATGCCCTGGCCTGATCCCATCACCCTGCGCGGACAGCATGCCGCTCTGGAGCCGCTGTCGCATCAGCACCGCGAGGGGCTGAGCGAGGCCGTGAAGGATGGTGAGCTCTCCACCATCTGGTACACCGCAATCCCGACGCCGGACAACATGGGCAAGGAAATCGACCGCCGGCTCGGTCTTCAGGCCGCCGGCTCGATGCTCCCCTTCACCGTATTCGATGGCAGCGGCAAGATCGTGGGCATGACGACCTACATGAACATCGATGCGGCCAACCGCCGCGTCGAGATCGGCTCGACCTGGTATGGTAAGAGCGCGCAACGCGGCCCGCTCAACACGCAGTGCAAATTGCTGCTGCTCACCCACGCCTTCGAAACCCTGGACTGCATCGCGGTGGAATTCCGCACCCACTTCTTCAATCACCAGAGCCGCCGCGCCATCGAGCGCCTGGGCGCCAAGCAGGACGGCATCCTGCGCAGCCACCAGGTCGCGCCGAACGGCACGCTACGCGACACCGTGGTCTACAGCATCACCGCGGCCGAATGGCCTACGGTGCGAACGCATTTGAATTATCAACTCAACGACAAGCCGCGCTAGAGGCGGCCGAGGCACCATGGACAGATTTGATTATGTGATCGTCGGCGCGGGCTCCGCCGGTTGCGTGCTCACCAGCCGGCTGAGCGAAAACCCTGCGACCAGCGTTTGCGTGCTCGAGGCCGGCCCGAGCGACTGGCATCCCTACATCCATCTGCCGGCCGGCTTCATCAAGACCTTCCACATGAAGAGCATCAACTGGGCCTACCAGCAGGAGGTCGGACCCTGGACCGGCGGCCGCAGCATCTACGCGCCGCGCGGCAAGACGCTCGGCGGTTCGTCCTCGATCAACGGCCACATCTACAACCGCGGCCAGCGCATGGATTTCGACACCTGGGCGCAGATGGGCAATCGCGGCTGGGGCTATGCCGACGTGCTGCCCTACTTCCGGCGGCTGGAGAAGCGGGTCGGCGAGGGCGAGGACATTTATCGCGGCCGCGAAGGCAATCTCACCGTCACCACCATGAACTGGCGCGATCCGCTTTGCGAAGCCTTCATGGAAGGCGCGGTGAGCCTCGGCATTCCGCGCAACCCCGACTACAACGGCAAGACCCAGGAAGGCGTCTCCTATTGCCAGCGCACCATCGACAAGGGCTTGCGCGTCTCCGGCGCCACCGCTTTCCTCAAGCCCGCGATGAAGCGGCCGAACGTGCATGTCCGCACCCACGCGCATGCGACCGAGATCATCTTCGAGGGCAAGCGCGCCGTCGGCGTGCGCTACATGAAGGGCGGTCATGGCGGCACGCCGGTCGAGGTCCGCGCCAACAAGGAAGTGATCCTCTCCGGCGGCACCTATAATTCGCCGCAGCTGCTCCAGTTGTCCGGCATCGGCTCACCGGATCTGTTGCCGGCCCACGGCATCGCCGTGCGTCACGCGCTTCCGGTCGGCGAAGGCCTGCAAGATCACTACGCCCCGCGCACGGTCGCGCGCGTCAAGGACATCAGGACCATCAACGAGCTCCGCCGCGGCTGGCGTCTCTGGGTCGAGGCGATGAAATGGGCGACCGCGCGCAAAGGCCTGCTGTCGCTGTCGCCGACCATGGTCTACTGCTTCTGGCACTCCGGCGAGAGTGCGGAGAGCTCCGACCTCCAGCTCACCTTCACACCGGCGAGCTACAAGGAAGGCGTGCAGGGCCAGCTCGAGGACGAGCCCGGCATGACGGTGGCGTCCTGGCAGCAGCGCCCCGAGAGCCGCGGCTATGTCCGCATCCGCTCGGCAGATCCGTTTGCGCCGCCGATCATCCAGACCAACTATCTTGACGCCGAGCTCGACCGCCGGGTCATCGTCGGCGGCATGAAGCTCGCGCGCAGGCTTTTGAAGAGCGCGCCGCTGTCGCCCTATTACGCCTACGAGGATTTCCCTGGACCCAACGTCAATACCGACGATGAGTTTTTGGCGGCCGCCACCGAGCGTGGCACCACCACCTTCCACCCCGGCTGCACCTGCCGCATGGGCCCGGCGGATTCCACCTGGGCGGTGGTCGACGATCAGCTCCGCGTTCACGGGTTGCAAGGTCTCCGCGTCATCGATGCCTCCGTGATGCCGCGCATGATCTCGGCGAACCTCAATGCCTCAACCATGATGATCGCCGACCGCGCCTCGGACTTGATCCGCGGCAAGAAGCCGATGGAAGCCGCGCGCGTGCCGGATGCGGCGGTGGCGTAGCAAGGTCTCGTGCTCCGGACGCAGCGCAGCGCTTCCCCGGCGATGCGAAGCATCGTCCGGTGCAGCTGTGCGCTGCAGAGCCGGAGGCCCATCTCACGCGACCTTGGTCGCCCCTCGCGATTTGAAGCGCGAGTTGGAGAGGGCGATGCTCACCCTTGCTCCGTCATCGCGAGCGCAGCGATGCAATCCAGGATCTTTCCGCGGAGGCAGCCTGGATTGCTTCGCTGCGCTCGCAATGACGAGGTGGAGAGAGTGCGCCACACTCTCGGTGTCATCGCCCGGTTTGACCTGGCGATCCAGTATTCCAGAGGCGGTTATGATTGATTCGAGAAGCCGCGGCGTACTGGATTCCCCGCCTTCGCGGGGAATGACACCGGAAGGTGGGGCGGCAGCGGAGTGCGCTCGAACCTACACTTCCCTCCGGCTCAGGAACGCCAATCGCTCGAACAGATGCACGTCCTGCTCGTTCTTGAGCAGCGCACCGTGCAGTGGTGGGATCAGCTTGCGCGGGTCGCGCTCGCGCAACTGCTCGACGCTCATGTCTTCGTTGAGCAGCAGTTTGAGCCAGTCCAGAAGCTCCGAGGTGGAGGGCTTCTTCTTCAAGCCGGGCACTTCGCGGACTTCGAAGAAGATGCGCAGGGCTTCCTCGACCAGCCGCTTCTTGATGCCGGGGAAATGGACGTCGACGATCCGGGTCATGGTGTCGGCGTCGGGGAACTTGATGTAGTGGAAGAAGCAACGGCGCAGGAATGCGTCCGGCAGTTCCTTCTCGTTGTTGGAGGTGATCATCATGATCGGGCGCTGCTTGGCCTTGATCGTCTCGCCGGTCTCGTAGACATGGAATTCCATGCGGTCGAGCTCGAGCAGGAGATCATTTGGGAATTCGATGTCGGCCTTGTCGATTTCGTCGATCAGCAGCACCGGGCGCTGCTCGGCGGTGAAGGCATCCCACAGCTTGCCGCGCTTGATGTAGTTCTTGATGTCGGACACGCGGGCATCGCCAAGCTGGCTGTCGCGCAGGCGCGACACCGCGTCGTATTCGTAGAGGCCTTGCTGCGCCTTGGTGGTGGACTTGATGTGCCAGGTCAGAAGCGGGGCGTTCAGCGCCTTCGCCACTTCCTCCGCCAGCACCGTCTTGCCGGTGCCGGGCTCGCCCTTGATGAGCAGCGGGCGCTCCAGCACGATCGAGGCATTGACCGCGACCTTGAGATCGTCGGTCGCAACATAGTCCTTGGTGCCGGTAAATTTCATCGCGCGTCCTTGTTGGTCGTCGTCCCAGGAATTGCCAGTTCATGGCCCTGGTCCAACAAACGGAACGGCCGCGCGTGGCGGCCGTTCCTGGTTCGGTCAGGCTTTCAGACCCGTTTTATCAGCGAAAGGATGACGAGCACAATCGCTCCGCCAATCCCGCCTGGCGGACAATCCTGCCCAGAGCTCGTCGGGTGGGGTCTCCGAGGCGCCCCTTGACGCCGACAATCCAAAGGGCAATCTGTCACCCATGTTCCTGCAATTCTTCACTTCTCTGCGCGATGCGCAGGTCCCCGTGACGCTGCGCGAATACCTCACGCTGATGGAGGCGCTCGACGCCGACCTCGCGGACTACTCGGTCGAGAACTTCTACTATCTCTCGCGCACCTCCCTGGTGAAGGACGAGCGCAACCTCGACAAGTTCGACCGCGTCTTCGGCACCGTCTTCAAGGGGCTGGAAAGCCTGCTCGACGCCATGGAGGGAGCCGAGATTCCCGAGGAGTGGCTGAAGAAGCTCGCCGAGAAATATCTGACCGACGAAGAGAAGAAGCAGATGGAGGCCATGGGCTGGGACAAGCTCATGGAGACCCTGAAGAAGCGTCTCGAGGAGCAGAAGGGCCGTCATCAGGGCGGCTCGAAGTGGATCGGCACCGCCGGCACCTCGCCGTTCGGCGCTCATGGTTACAATCCCGAAGGCATTCGCATCGGCCAGGACAAGAACCGCAACAACCGCGCCGTCAAGGTGTGGGACAAGCGCGAGTTCAAGGATCTGGACGGCAATGTCGAGCTCGGCATCCGCAACATCAAGGTGGCATTGCGCCGCCTGCGCAAATTCGCGCGCACCGGCGCGCCGGATGAACTCGATCTCGACACCACCATCCGCGAGACCGCCAATCACGGCTATCTCGACGTGCACATGCGGCCCGAGCGCCGCAACGCGGTGAAGCTGCTAGTGTTCTTCGACATCGGCGGCTCGATGGACGCGCATATCGAGCAGGTCGAGGAGTTGTTCTCGGCGGCGAAGAGCGAGTTCAAGCACATGGAGTATTTCTACTTCCACAATTGCCTCTATGAAGGCGTGTGGAAGCAGAACAAGCGGCGCTTTACCGACCGCACCCCGACCTGGGACGTGCTGCACAAATACCCGCACGATTACAAGATCGTGTTCGTCGGCGACGCCTCGATGTCGCCCTACGAGATCATGGTGCCCGGCGGCTCGGTCGAGCACGTCAACGAGGAGCCCGGCTCGGTCTGGCTCGACCGCATCATCCGTACCTATCCGCATTCGGTGTGGCTGAACCCCGTGCAACAGAAGCACTGGGACTATTCGGAATCCACCACCATCATCAAACGCATTTTTGCCAACCGCATGTATCCGATCACGATCGAGGGACTTGAAGGTGCGATGAAGGAATTAACGCACTAGCTCGCGCTCCGCGCCGGGAATGACTACAAGAGGGAGAACCACGTGCCCCAGACCATCACCCGTGGCATCAAGGCGCTGATCGACGAGGCCAATGCCGAGATCGAGACGCTCACCGCCAAAGACGCCATCGAGATCTCCAAGAACGGCGACGTCGTCATCGTCGACATCCGCGATCCCCGCGAGATCGAGCGCGACGGCCGCATCCCCGGCGCGTTCGCCTGCACCCGCGGCATGCTCGAATTCTGGATCGATCCGCAGAGCCCTTATGCCAAGCCGGTGTTCCAGGAGGACAAGAAGTTCGTCTTCCATTGCGCCGGCGGCTTGCGCTCTGCGCTCGCCGCCAAGACTGCGCAGGACATGGGCCTCAAGCCCGTCGCCCACATCGCGGGCGGCTACGCCGCCTGGCGCGACGCCGGCGGGCCGACCCAACAGTGGGAGCCGAAGAAGAAGGGGTGAGGGTGCTGCGCTGCCGCTCCAATCTCCGGCGTCATTCCCCGCGAAAGCGGGGAATCCAGTACGCCGCGGCCTCTCGGCTCAATTACAATCGCCTCTGGAATACTGGGTCGGGCGGGGCGAGGGGGGGGATGGGGCGGGGGGGCGGGGGGGCAGCGGGGGTGGGGGGGGCCGGGCTGAAACCCGCGCGCGCTTAGCGCGGCGGGGGG
>NZ_JBVVPP010000008.1:147275-177588 GCF_055811315.1 Bradyrhizobium sp. MI1.4
ACCGCGGGGGCCTCTCGCCTAATAAAAACTCGCCTCTTTAATACTGGGGCCCCGGGCCCTTGCGCCAATTGGCCCCGGGGCGGGGCCATGACAGCGGAGTTGGATGCGCACTGCTTCAACCTCGCTCACGTTACGCTCGCGCGGAATAATAGAAAGATCTCGCATGCCCACCGATCCCCTCGTCTCTACCGAATGGCTCGCCGCCCACATCAATGACGCCAACGTCAAGGTGCTCGACGCCAGCTTCAAGCTGCCGGGTGTGCTGCCATTGCCGAAGGACGATTATCTCGCCGCGCATCTGCCGGGCGCGGTGTTCTTCGACGTCGATGCGATCTCGGACCATTCCAACCCGCTGCCGCACATGTATCCGAGTGCCGAGCAGTTCGGCCGCGACGTCGGTCATCTCGGCATCTCCAATGCCGACACCGTCGTGATCTATGATGCCGGCGGCTGGGTCGCTGCTCCCCGCGCGTGGTGGATGTTCCTGGCTTTCGGGCACGGCAATGTGCGCATCCTCAATGGCGGCCTGAAGAAGTGGCGCGCCGAGGGGCGTCCGGTCGAGAGTGGCGAGGCGAAGCCGAAGCCTGCGACGTTCACGGCCAGCTACGATTCAAAACGCGTGCGCAGCATGCAGCAATTGATCGCCAACGTCGAAAGCCGTGCCGAGCAGGTGATCGACGCGCGCGCCGCCGACCGGTTCGAGGGCCGGGCGCCGGAGCCGCGCGCAGGCATCCGCTCCGGCCATATCCCGGGCGCGCGCAACGTGCCCTACAATCTCCTGTTCGACGCCGCGACCGGCACGATGAAGCCGCTTGATGATCTCCGCGCTGCCTTTACCAACGCCGGCGTCAGGCTCGATGCGCCGATCGTGACGAGCTGCGGCTCCGGGGTCTCCGCCGGCGTGCTGACATTGGCGCTCTATCGCCTCGGCATCACCGACACCGCGCTCTACGATGGCTCATGGTCGGAATGGGGCCAGGAAAAGGGACCGCCGATCGCAACCGGGCCGGCGTAACCCTACTGACGTGCGCGCGCGGTCGTCGTTGCGGCGAGCGTGGGTTGCGGTTGTCCGAACGGATCGAGTTGCTGAACCGGCGGCGGCGCGCGCCGGACAATGCGGCGGCGCTTCTTGACGCGATGCGCCCGCGGCTTGGTCGCCTTGCTCTCCGGCGACCTGCTGTCGGCCTTAGAGCCGGCCTTGGCCTTCGCCGGCGGACCCTCCCAAGCCGTGGTCGCCGGGTCGTTCAATGCGGCGAACTTCGCGCTCGCCATGTCGAACCTGGACGAAGCCGAGGCTCCGCTGGGGGCGGCAGGTGTTGGTTTGCTCGCGAGAGCGATCGCAACGGGCTTGGCCTCGGCGATGGATGCGCTGGCGTCGGCCGGAGTAAGCGTGTTGCTTGAGGCCTGCACCGCGGCGTCCGTCGTCGTCTCGGCCTTGGTCTCCGCATTGGCCGGTTCGGCCGGGACGTCAGCCGGAGGTGCAACGACCTGCGGCTGACCGTCGGTCTCAGTCGTCAGCGCGACCACTTGTTCGGGCTCGCTCATCGGCAGTGCGATGGTCGGGACTTGATCGCGCAGCGACGGCGTCGGATCGGTGGCCGCTTCCGGCTCGACGCGGAGGACCGCGAGCACCGGCTGGGCCGGCTCGGGAGCTTGTGCAAACACCTGCTCCTGCGGGCCGTTCCGCCAGGAGGGGTTGCTGACATACTGCTCGTGGCTCGCCCGCAGCAGCGCGGCGGCGCCCAGGCCGAATACCAGGATGGAGGCTGACAGCAGGATCGCGGCAAACAGGAAGCGAAAGCCGGGAAGCATCGAGGGATTGCGAATTTCCGCCCCGGCGGTGAAGTGGCCAGGGCCCATGAGCCATCTGAACGCGGTGACGGTACTGCTTGCCGCGTTCGCCACGCGGGGATCGAAGCTCAAAGCGGAGGCGAATCAGGCTGATTCGAACATACCGCAACGATTCCGCGCCGTTCCGTAAAAAACGGAGCCGGCGACTCCGGCGATCTCGGGCGTGGGCTGATTTTCGCCCCGTGATGCAAGGAGGCAACGGTAGTCTTGCGGATCACAAATCGGCAAATCAGGCACAAATCCGCCTGTAATGTCTTGAATGTGCCGCTATCTTCCGTCATCTGGCCGTTAACGGTCCGGACGGGGCCCGGGGACTATACAAGAGCGATGATGATCAAACATTTTCTGACGATATGCGCTGCCGCAACAGTCGCTGCGGCGGGAACCTCGCTCGCACAGGCCCAGAGCTATCCGGTCCAGCAGGCGCCGAGCTATGGCGCGCCGCCGGCCGAATATCGGCCCGGCGACCGCGCGCCGAGTTTCGACGCGCTCGACGATGAAGATGATGCGATGCCGCAGGCAGCGCTGCCGCCGCCCGGTCCGGATCCGCGTTACGGCCGTCCGCCCGGCGCTCCCCCGGTGTATTCCGCCGCGCCGCCGCAGGGTCCGGTGATGTCGCCCGATGATCCGCGTTATGGCCGTCCCGCAGGTGCCCCCGTCTACTCGGCCGCGCCGCCGCAGGGTCCCGTGACGTCGCCCGACGACCCGCGCTACGGCCGCCCTGCCGGCCCGCCCGCGGTGATCTACGCCGATCGTCCGACTCAGGCGCCCGGCAGTGACGGCCTGCGTCCGCCCGAGGCGGTCGGTGGTCCCGCCGCGACCGGAACGGTCCAAGCCGGGCAGCCACCCGTTGGTGCCGACGGTCGGCCGATGGCGATCGCCTCGCTGCCGCCCGAGGAGCAGCCTGACGCTGCTCCGGCGCAGCTGCCGCAGAACCTGCGCCGTCAGGAGGTCTCGCTGGCGACCAAGGAGCCGGCCGGAACACTCATCGTCGATACCCCGAACACCTACCTCTATTACGTGCTGGGCAACGGCCGTGCGATCCGCTACGGCGTCCGCGTTGGCCGGGACGGCTTCACCTGGACCGGCGTGCAGAAGATCACCCGCAAGGCCGAGTGGCCGGATTGGCATCCGCCGACCGAGATGATCGAGCGCCAGCCCTATCTGCCGCGTTTCATGGCCGGCGGTCCCGGCAATCCGCTCGGCGCCCGCGCGATGTATCTCGGCTCGACCGTCTACCGCATTCACGGCACCAACCAGCCCTCGACCATCGGCAAGTTCGTGTCCTCCGGCTGCATCGGCATGCTGAACGAGGACGTCTCCGACCTGTTCGATCGCGTCAAGGTCGGCACCCGCGTGGTCGTGATGCCGGGTGGTCCGTCGCCGGGAACTGCGACCGCATCCGCCGCGCCCGTGCCCGTCGCTGCAGGCCCCGCGCCAATGGCCGCGCAGACCGGTCCGGTCGGAGGCACCCAGCCGACAGTGGTGCCGCCGTTGCCCGCACCCGTCACCGTGCGCTGAATCGGCCTCGCAAGAATTGATCTGATGACGGCGCGTGGCCTTCGGTCACGCGCCGTCATCATTTGACGCATGCGTGCAAGTCTCACTTGCGCATACTTGAACGGCTCCGCACCTCGATTACGTCCGGGAGGATTGCAACGAATTGAGGAGCACAGGATGCGCATCTTTGTTGCGGGCGCGACCGGCGCGGTCGGTCAGTATCTTGTTCCGGCGCTGGTCGCCGCGGGTCATTCGGTGATCGGCACGACACGGAGTGCGGCAAAAACAGACCTTGTGCGGCGATTGGGTGCGGAGACGGTCGTTGCCGACGGCCTCGATGCCGACAGCATGCGCGCTGCGGTGATTGCGGCAAAGCCCAACGCCGTCATCCACCAGATGACAGATCTCGCGGCCGCCACGGACCTCCGGCATTTCGATCGGGCTTTCAAGCGAACCAACGAGCTCCGCACCCGCGGAACCGACATTCTGCTCAACGCCGCGCGCGAGGCCGGCGCCAAGCGCTTCATCGCGCAAAGCTTCTGCGGCTGGACCTTCAGTCGCGCCGGGGGAACGGTCAAGACCGAGACCGATGAACTCGACTCGAATCCACCGCGAGAGCTGCGACGCACGCTTGAGGCAATCCGCTATCTGGAGCGAATCGTCACCGCTTCGACGAAGCCGGAGGGCATCGTGCTGCGCTATGGATTCTTCTATGGACCCGGCACCGGCACGCTCTCGCCGGCGATGATCGACCAGCTGCGCCAGCGGCGTGTGCCGGTGATCGGTGACGGCGGCGGCACGTGGTCGTTCATTCACACCGAAGATGCAGCCTCTGCCACGCTCGCCGCGCTTGAACGCGGACGCACCGGCAGCATCTACAATATCGTCGACGATCATCCGGCGCCGGTGAAGGATTGGTTGCCCGCGCTGGCCGAACTCCTCGGTGCCAAGCCGCCGCGTCACATCCCCGCCTGGCTCGGGCGCCTGCTTGCGGGCGAGCATATGGTTGCGATGATGACGGAGGTGCGTGGAGCCTCCAACGGCAAGGCCAAGCGCGAGCTCGGTTGGCTGCCGGCGCATGCCTCCTGGCGCGACGGCTTTGCCGATGCGGCACGGCAGCCCACCAGCCAGCGCTCGGCGGCCTGAGGCATCAGGCCAGCTTGCGCGGCAGCTCACCGCCCTTGGTGAAAGCGTCGATCGCCTCGACCATCTGGCCGTAATGGATGCGCAAGCCGTCCGCGGTGGCGTAGCCGAGATGCGGCGTCAGGACGAGATTGTCGAGCTTGCGGAAGGGATGGTCCGTCGGCAACGGCTCGACCGAGAACACGTCGATGCCGGCGCCTGCAATCCTCTTCTGCTGCAACGCCTCGAGCAGTGCCTGCTCGTCCACGATCGGCCCGCGCGCGGTGTTGACGAGGAAGGCCGTCGGTTTCATCCGCGCGAGATCGGAAGCCCCGACCAGCCCGCGCGAGCGCTCGCTCAGCACCACATGGATGCTGACGATATCGGCCTTGGTGAACAGCTCCTCCTTGGTGGCATAGCCGACCCCGACGTCCTTGCACTTCTCCGGGGTCAGGTTCGGGCTCCAGGCGATCACGTTCATGCCGAACGCCTTCGCGATATCAGCCATCTTGCTGCCGAGCTTGCCGAGCCCGACGACGCCGAGCGTCAATCCCTCGATCTCGACGCCGGCAAAGGCCTGCCAGGGCTCGCCCGCATGCATGCGCGCGTTCTCGCGGCCGATGCCGCGGGTCAGTTCCAGGATCAGGCCCATGGTGAGGGGCGCGGTCGGATCGCGCGAATATTGCGTGCCGCCGATCGTGACGCCCCGCGCCTTGGCGGCCTCCATGTCGATCGAGGCGTTGCGCATGCCTGACGTCAGCAGGAGCTTCAGCTTCGGCAGGCTTTCGAACAGGCTCTTGGGGAACGCGGTGCGCTCGCGCATCGCGCAGACGATCTCGAAATCGGCCAGCGCGCTCGCCGCGGCCTGCTCGGAGACGAAGGGATGGCTGAACACGGTGACGTCGATGCGGTCGGACAGGCTTTGCCAATCGGCGACGTCGAGGGCGAGGTTGAAATAGTCGTCGAGAATTGCACAGCGCAGCCGCGTCATCAGCGTTCTTCCATGGCGAGAGGTGGAACCAGGCCATGGTTGCGCGCAATCAGGACCGTGCGCAAGCCGTTCGCGTCTTCAAAAATCCAACAGGTGATAAAGGCTCAGAGGTCGCGGGGCTTGAGCCGGAACGGCGCATTCATGCCGTGCTTGGCGCGCCAGGCCGGGCCGGGGCCGCGCATGTAATGCAGTTCGGGCCGGTAGGGGTTGAAAGCGGTGGCAAAGAAGCGCTTCCAGAAGCCCTTGATCTCCGAGGCAAATGCGGAGGCGCTGCCGGCTTCCGCCGGAACGGGAAGGGAGTTGGTCTCGATCATGGCCATGACGCTGTCTCGCTGTGCTCCCGTTCATTCTGAGCGGGTGGCGCTGTTTCCGCGCGAAACCGAGCTTTGGCCTGATTTATTAAAAGATGGTTTCAATTGTCCGGATCGGCGGCGGGATGGTGTCCGTCCCGTATTCATCCGTGGTGAACGGAGGGAAAACATTGCCCTTTCGGGGCGGGATCGCTACATCGGCGGCAAGCAAATTTCCTCAAATCGAAGGTTTTCGGGACCGATGGCGCGCCAGTTCATCTATTTCATGCAGGGCCTGACCAAGAGCTACCCGACCCGGAAGGTGCTCGATAACATCCATCTGAGCTTCTACCCGGACGCCAAGATCGGCGTGCTCGGTGTCAATGGCTCGGGCAAGTCGACGCTGCTCAAAATCATGGCCGGCCTCGACAAGGAGTACAACGGCGAGGCCTGGGTCGCCCAGGGCGCCCGCGTCGGCTATCTCGAGCAGGAGCCGCATCTCGATCCGGCATTGAGCGTGCGCGAGAACGTCATGCTGGGCGTCGCCAAGCAGAAGGCCATCCTCGATCGCTACAACGAGCTGGCGATGAACTACTCCGAGGAGACCGCCGACGAGATGACCAAGCTGCAGGACGAGATCGAGGCCCAGGGCCTCTGGGATCTCGACAGCAAGGTCGACCAGGCCATGGACGCGCTGCGCTGTCCGCCCGACGATGCCGACGTGTCGAAACTCTCCGGCGGTGAGCGCCGCCGCGTCGCGCTCTGCAAGCTGCTGCTCGACCAGCCCGAGCTTCTGCTGCTGGACGAACCGACCAACCATCTCGACGCGGAGTCGGTGTCGTGGCTGGAAGGCCATCTGCGCAACTATCCCGGCGCGATCCTGATCGTCACCCATGACCGCTACTTCCTCGACAACGTCACGAGCTGGATTCTCGAGCTCGATCGCGGCAAGGGCATTCCCTACGAGGGCAATTACTCGTCCTGGCTGCAGCAGAAGCAGAAGCGGCTCGAGCAGGAGGGCCGCGAGGACGCTGCGCATCAGAAGACGCTGGCCCGAGAGCAGGAATGGATCGCGTCCTCGCCGAAAGCCCGCCAGGCCAAGTCCAAGGCGCGCTATCAGCGCTATGACGAACTGCTGAAACAGGCGAGCGAAAAGCAGACACAGACCGCGCAAATCACGATTCCGGTGGCCGAGCGACTCGGTCAGAACGTGGTCGACTTCGAAGGGCTCAGCAAAGGTTTCGGCGATCGCATGCTGATCGACGATCTCACTTTCAAGCTGCCGCCCGGCGGTATCGTCGGCGTGATCGGCGCCAACGGCGCCGGCAAGACCACGCTGTTCAGGATGATCACCAAGCAGGAGGAGCCGGACAAGGGCACCATCACGATCGGCGAGAGCGTTCATCTTGGTTACGTCGACCAGTCGCGCGACGCGCTCGATGGCAGCAAGAACGTGTGGGAGGAGATCTCCGGCGGCAACGAGCTGATCCTGCTCGGCAAGAGGGAAGTCAATTCACGCGGCTATTGTTCGTCGTTCAACTTCAAGGGCGCCGACCAGCAGAAGAAAGTCGGCGCGCTCTCCGGCGGTGAACGCAACCGCGTGCACCTTGCGAAAATGCTGAAATCCGGCGCCAACGTTCTGCTGCTCGACGAGCCGACCAACGACCTCGACGTCGACACCCTGCGTGCGCTCGAAGAGGCGCTGGAGGATTTCGCCGGCTGCGCCGTCATCATCAGCCATGATCGCTGGTTCCTCGACCGCATCGCGACCCACATCCTGGCCTTCGAAGGCGACAGCCATGTCGAATGGTTCGAGGGCAACTTCCAGGACTACGAGAAGGACAAGATGCGCCGGCTCGGCCAGGACAGCATCATCCCGCACCGCGTGAAGTACAAGAAGCTGACGCGGTGATCTCAAAATGATGCGGCGGGTGCTGATAGCTGCGGTGATCGCTATCACCTGCGGCCTGTCGCCCGCGGGCGCTGCCGACGCCGCCTTCGCGCAGTTCATCGCCTCGCTGTGGCCGGAGGCGGAGGCCGCCGGCGTGTCGCGCGCGACGTTCGAGCGAGAGACGCGCGGGCTCGAGCCGGACTACAAGCTGCCGGATCTGATCCTGCCGGGGCGTCCCGCAACGGGGGCGCCGTCACAGGCCGAGTTCGTGCAGGTGCCGGCCGACTATGTCAGGGAAGCCTCGATCGCGCGGCTTGCGGGCGAGGGGCAGCGGTTGCTGCAAAAATATCGCCCCGCGCTGACCGAGATCGAGAAAAACTCCGGCGTGCCTGCTACCGTGATGCTGGCGATCTGGGGCCGCGAGACCGACTATGGCCGCTATACGCTGCCTTACGATCTCGTCCGCGTGCTGGCGACGCAGGCCTATGTCGGCCGCCGCAAGGACAGCTATCGCAACGAGTTCATCCTCTCGCTGAAAATTCTCGGTGACGGCGTAGTGACACGCAAGGACATGCGCTCGTCCTGGGCCGGTGCGACCGGGCTCACGCAATTCCTGCCGTCCGAATATTACAAGCATGGCGTCGATTTCGACCGCGACGGCCGCATCGACATCTGGCACTCGGTGCCGGATGCGCTGGCCTCCGCCGCGCAGCAGCTCGTCAACAAGGGCTGGCAGAGCGGTGTACGCTGGGCCTACGAGGTGCAGGCACCGGCCAAAGTCGATTGCACCGCCGGCGTGCCCGAGGTGACGAAGCCGATCGGCCAATGGCTGCGCGAAGGCTTTGTACCGGTGCGTGGACAAAAGCTCACTGCCGCCGAGCAGGCACAGCCGGCCTCCCTGCTGCAGCCTGAAGGCATCTACGGCCCGTCCTTCCTGACCACGAAGAACTACTTCGTGATCAAGGAATACAATTTTTCCGACCTCTACGTGCTGTTCGTCGGACATCTCGCCGACCGCATGACGAGCCCGCAACCGTTCGCGACCCCATGGTCTGCCTCGAAGCAATTGCGGACCAAGGACGTCGAGGCGATGCAGCGGGGGCTCACGCGCGTCGGGCTCTACAAGGACAAGATCGACGGCAAGGCGGGCATGCAGACGCGCGCTGCGCTCGGCGCCTACCAGAAGTCGGCAGGCCTCAAGGTCGATTGCTGGCCGAGCGAAGAGGTGCTGCGCTCGATCCAGGCGGCGCGATAGGTGCGCAGGGCTGATAACGCAGGGTTGGCAAAAGAAAAAGCCCGGCCGAGGTGCTCGGCCGGGCTTCGATCGCGGCGCTCATGAGCGCCATGCGATCAGATCAGTAGCAAACGCGAACCGGGCGGACGGTCCAGCCGTAGCCATCCCAGTAGCGCTGGCGCTGCCAGTAGCAGGGCGGGGGCGGCGGGCCGGGCTCGGCCACATAAACCGGTCCACCATAGGCGGGACGGCTCGATGCGATGGCGCCGCCGACGATCGCGCCGCCGATCAGGCCGGCTGCGATGCCGACGCCGACCCCGTCATGGGCCTGGGCGGACGGCGTGGCGGTCACCAGCGAACCGGCGATCGTCGCAACCGTGAGGGCGGCAACTAAAGTCTTCTTCATACTCTTGGCTCTCCTGAGAGATGGATGCTCCTTGTTAGGAGCGCCCGGGGTTCAAAGGTTCACGCAGACTCTGATGGAATTGGCCTTGCAGCTAGGAAGCGCGCAAATGGTCAATCCGCGGTAAACGCACACGGAGCTGTGACGAGAAAAAGCGGTCTTTTTCAGGCCCCTAAATGAACGGCGCATCTGGACCGGTTGGGGCGACTTCAGCTACAGACTCTGGCGCGGCGGACGCGCCAGGCATAACCGTCCCAGAAGCGCTGCTTCTGCCAGACGCAGCCGTTGCCGTAATAGTCGTCCGCGACGTAGCCCGGGCCCGGCGCATAGTAGCGCGGCGGATAGTAGCCGGCGCCATATCCGGGACCATATGCGTAGCCCGGGCCAGGGCCTGGCCCGTAATAATACGGAGAGGCCAGCGCCCCACCGACAATGGCGCCGCCGATGATTCCGGCTGCCACACCCGCGGCGACGCCGCGTTGCGCCTGGGCTGGTGTAATGGCGCTAAGGGCCACAGCGGCGACGGCAGCAATTGCCAGGAGCGACTTCTTCATTGGCTGACCTTTCGAGCAAACACGCGGGAACTCTTTGAGGGTAAAGTTCCATGCTTCGTTTGAATGATCAATGAACGGCACCTTTGACGGGGACGACCAATTACCGTGGACCGCAGCTCTGCCAGGGGAGGGCGATGATCGGTAGCGCGATGATAAATGCATTGATCGCTGCCGGGATCGTCTCCGCGATCGGCTACGGCTGGATCACCCATCTCCAGAACCGCGGCCAGCGGCGCTCCCGCGCCGGGGCCAGCGGCAATAGCGGTGGCGACACCTCCGCGGGCACGAGCGACGGCTTCTCATTGGGGAGCTGGTTTTCCAGCGATAGTTCCAGCAGCTCGACCGACGGCGGCAGCTGTTCCAGCAGCGATGGCGGCAGTAGTGGCGGAGATTGCGGGGGCGGCGATGGTGGAGGCGACTAGATCCGCCGCAATCTTGATCCAGAGCAAGGCCCTGTTTTAGAGCCGTTCTAGGCTGTTTGCGGGCTAGTTTGGAATAGCTTCAAATTCCGCTTTTTCCTTTTGCATCCGGCCGGCCCCTTAAATATCGATGATGGCGCATCACCAAAGGGCCTGCCGCTTCCATGATCGTTTGTTCCTGTAACGTGCTGAGCGATGACGACATCCGCGCCGCCGTCGCCGAGTCCGACGACGCCGTGCGCCATGCCAAGCAGGTCTATGGATGTCTCGGCTGTAGCGCCGAATGCGGCCGCTGCGCCCGGACGATCAAGACCATTATCGATGAAGCGCTCGGCCCCTGTGCCTCGTCCTGCTGCTCCGGCTGCCCGCACAACCACACTGTGGCTGCCAATGACGAGACGGCCCAGCCGGCCGAGTTCGCCCTCGCGGCCTGCTGAAATCTTCCGCAACCCTTACTGAGCTTTTCCCCGGCTGCGTCTCCGTAGCCGGTTGCCCCAGTCTTCAAACTCATTTAGAAGCGTTCTAAATTCGGTTTACGGCCGATTTGGACTGCAAGAGCTGGAGTGAACCATGCAGGGCGACGCAAAAGTTATCGACTATCTCAACAAGGCGCTGCGTCACGAGCTGACTGCGATCAACCAGTACTGGCTGCACTACCGGTTCCTCGACAATTGGGGCCTGCGGGACATGTCCAAGGTCTGGCGCAAGGAGTCCATCGAGGAGATGGAGCACGCCGATAAGCTCACCGAGCGAATCCTGTTCTTCGACGGCTTCCCGAACATGCAGGTGCTCGATCCCTTGCGCATCGGCCAGAACGTCAAGGAGATCATCGAGTGCGATCTCGCCGCCGAGATGAGCGCGCGGGCGCTCTATCAGGAAGCGGCGACCTACTGCCACAGCGTCAAGGACTACGTGACGCGTGATCTGTTCGAGAAGCTGATGAGCGACGAGGAGCACCACATCGACTTCCTCGAGACCCAGCTCGACCTGATCGGCCGCATCGGCCTCGAACTCTACACCCAGAAGCACGTTGGCGGGCTCGAGGGGGACGGGCATTAGTTCGGCGCGTTAGCGATGGCACAACTCCGTATCGGCCTGATGCGCGATTGCGCACCAGGCCGGGACGACAGCCTGGACGCCAGCTACAACTGCGTCTTGTAGAGCTCTTCCACGATCTCCTGACTCTGCGGCTCACCAAGGCCGGTCTGCTCGTGGACCACCTCGACGATGCTCGGCATCACCGAGCGGGGCACCTTCTCGGACGACCAAAGCTTCGAGCGCATCAGTGCCTTGCCGCAGTGGAAATAGACTTCGCTGACGGCGACGTTCAGCACCGCGCGCGGCGACTTGCCAAACTCCACCATCGAGGCGAGCAGGTCCGGATCGGCGGACAGCGAGCCGCGGCCGCCGACGCGCAGCGTCTCGTCGATGCCGGGGACGAAGAACAACAGATGCACGAAGCCCGAGCCCTCGACGACATTTCGAAAACTGTCGATCCGGTTGTTGCCGGAGCGATCAGGCATCAGCAGCTGGTTGGGGCCGGCGACGTGGACGAAGCCAACGCCGCCGCCGCGTGGTGAGGCATCGACGCTGCCGTCCGCTCCCGATGTCGCGAGCACGCAGAACGGCGACATCTCGATGAATTTCTTCGCATGCGTGTCGATTGCGGGGCGCGCTTTCGCGATCACGCGCGGGCTCGGCTGGGCATAGATGGTGGCGAGGTCTTCGGCGCAAAGATCAGTCACGAAGGTCTCCCTGGTGGAATGCCCCGAGAATATCATCTCTCGGCCCGATCGCTATCCCCCTTTGTCACGCCGCCGCGTCCAGTCGATCACGCCAGCGCAGTTCAGAGCCCACCAGATCAGGACTGGCTGCAGCGCCAGCCGCGGCCCGTGATAGAGCCAGCTGTTGGAGATGGGTGGAAGGTCGATGCCCTCCAGGACCTGCTTGATGCTTGCCGCCCACACGCAAGGCGGATAGAGCGCGAGCTCGCGTTCTGTCGTTCACAGGAGCTATCGGCCGAGCTAGCACGCGCCGCGTCGAGGCGCTATCGCGCTACACCGCATCCGCCGGCACGAAGCAACTGATGATGATGGCGCCGCGGTGACGGACGTACCACACCACGGCCTGGCCGACCGGATTGCCGCGGTCGCGGATGATGGCGCGCTCGGGCACCTCCATCCATTGTCCCTCGATCGGCACCCAATAGGCACCGCTGCGCACGTCGTACTCCGTGCGATGGCCGTCGGAGACGTCACAGCATGGCACGCCGTTCGGTGCGATCACGCTCTTGAACCAGGCGCGGATGTCGGGCGGGACGTGATCATATTGCCCGTTGTCGAACGCGAACGCGGCGCCCGTCAGTGCGGCCAGCCAAACGCACAGTGCGAGCCTGTGCATGCGATCCTCCTCATCGCGTGTCGTGCCGTTGGCGCGCGATTATCCCGCGCGTCGATTCGGACATCGACGCAATTAAGCCCGAGCCGTCAGCGTAATGCATGCTCAAATAATATGCGGGCTAGACGGCCGTTGATGCGATGCAAAATCAGCGGCGCGCAGATTCGATCGTTTGCTGCGGCGCGGCTTGCAGAAATTGCTGGACCTGCTCGCTGTAGAATTTGGCGTTTCCGGTGGTGCCGTGGCCGCGCGTCTCGGTGCTTGCCGGAATGAGATACAGTTTGCTGTTCTTGACCCGCGTCATCGCAGCGTGCGTGATGCCGGTCTCAGGCGGGTTGCGTTCGTCGTCGGCTGAATTGATCAGCAGCAGCGGCGCTTCGATGGCCTCCAGCTTCTCGCCGGCATTGTAGTTATGCGAAGACTCCCACTGGTAGACGAAGTCGTTGGCATCTGCCGTGATCGGCATGGCCAGCCGCTCGTCGACGATCTTGTCGGCCTTCGCCGCCGTCGGCGCCTGCGATTGATAGGCCAGCGTTCCACCGATGCTCGCGATGCCGTAGGCGGTGATGGCGTATTTCATCATGCGCGGCTGGCTGGTGTAATTCCCGCCGTTGTAGTCGGGGTCGCTGCGGATGGTGTCGAGCATGATCCGCCGCAGCATCCAGTTTCGGGATGCCATCTCGGTCGGCTGCGAGGCCATCGGGATCAGCGCGTCCATCGCCTTCGGATATTTCTCGCCCCACAACCAGGTGTGCATGCCGCCCATCGAATTGCCGATGACGAGCCGCAGATGCTTGACCCCGAGCCCTTCCGTCACCAGGCGATACTGAGCTTCGACCATGTCGTCGTAATCGTATTTCGGGAAGCTCGTCTTCATCCCGTCGGACGGTTTTGACGATTTGCCATGGCCGATGTTGTCGGGGATGATGATGTAATATTTGGAGGCATCCAGTGGCTGCCCCGCGCCGAACAGCTCGCCGCCGAAGGCCGGCGACAGCATGCTCGCGCCCGAGCCGCCGGTGCCGTGCAGCACAAGGACCGGCTGGCCGCTCGGCTCCCCCACGGTGGTGTAGTGCAGCTTCAGCTCCGGCATGGTCTCGCCGGTGTGGAACTTGAAATCCTTGGCGATCCAGTCGCCCTGCTTCGGCGCCGGATAATCGGCCGCCCATGCGGACGTCGAGATGGCCGCCAACGAGACGGACAACAGGATGGCTGACAGCGCCGCGCAGGAAGCTTTCATGTCTATTTCCCCCGTGCGGCTCTGGTCGGCGGCCGCGTTGCGGCGGAACTTAGCAGAACTGTGCGGAAGGATGTAGGATTTCGTTTTCGCCGGTCGTCCTTTGGGGGAAAGGTCAGGAGAGACTGCATGTGCCGCAACATCAAGACGCTGTTCAACTTCGAGCCGGAGGCGACCGAGGATGAGATCCACGCCAGCGCGCTCCAGTTCGTTCGAAAACTGTCCGGCTTCAACAAGCCGTCGCAGGCCAACGAGGCGGCCTTCGATCGTGCGGTGGCGGAGGTCTCGGAGGCTGCGCGAAAACTCCTGACGTCGCTGCACACCCATGCGCCGGCGCGTGATCGTGAGGTCGAAGCGGAAAAGGCCAAGGAACGTTCGCGGCTGCGGTTCGGTTAGGCGGCTCGAAGGTCCGTTCCGTGACCTGCCTCACGGTGACAACGGTCTCAGCGCGCGATGATGTTCGCCGGGCTTTTGACACCCCGGAGCACGACCATGAGCCGCCCCCTTCTTCCGCTGAAAGCAGGTGCCATCGTTTTCACGTTGCTGTGGACCGCGTGGATGACGTGGTGGAGCGGCTCGTTCTCGAGCGCGAACGTCGTGATCCTGGCCTTGTGCGGCGCAGCGGTCGGCTATCTCTGGTACCGCGCCATGCGCTGGCAGTTCGAGCGCATGGGCATGCTGCCGCGACGCGAGAATGGGACGAAATAGATTCGTCCGTCAGTCCTTGTGGCCGTGCTTCTTCTTTTTCTTCTTCTTCCTGTGATCGCCTTCGCTGTCCTCGTCTTCGTCATCGAGGGGCGCGTCGTCGGTCTCCTGCACCGCGGCTTCCAGCGCCTCGCGCTCGGCAGCCTCATGCTCGCGCTGGCGGCGGCGTTCGTCCCAGGCGTCGAACAGCTGATCGAGCCACGGCAGCACCTGTTCGATCGACGGCAACTGGCCGGGCGGACCGGCCTCGCCGCGCGGGCCCTGCGGCCCCGCCGGCCCCTGCGGTCCGACAGGTCCCTGTGCACCGGCCGCCCCGCGCGGGCCGGCTTCGCCCTGCTTGCCTTGCGGACCGGGCTTGCCCAGCGGTCCAGGCTTTCCGATCGGGCCCGGCTTGCCCTGCGGACCTGGCTTGCCACGCGCGCCATCGGGCCCGCGCTTGCCTGGATGACCCTGCGGTCCCGGCCGCCCCGGTTCGCCCTGCCGTCCGCGCGGTCCCTGAGGTCCCTGCCGTTTTTGTTCGTCTGCCACGCCGCTGCTCCCTTGACCGGAAGCAAGTAATTAGCGGCGTTTGACGACAGCAGCAATTCCACTCGGACAGCGCGCCGGCTGGATCAACATCAATCGGCGGCACGTCGCGCGCTAGTCGTGATAGGCCGGCACCTCGATGCCGGAGGCGGCGTAGAGCCTGATCTTGTTGCGCAACGTGCGCACCGAGAGGCCGAGCACGCGTGAGGCGCGCGTGCGATTGCCGTCGCAGCGGGCGAGCGTCTGCAGCACGAGCTCACGCTCGACCTCGTCGACGGTCGCGCCGATCAGCAGCGGAACGATCTGGTTCGGTGAAAGGACATACGCGCCCGGTTCGGACGCAGCGACATGAACAGTGGTCATCGACACACTCCCCGATCAACGCCCGCTTCCGTCTTTGGAAGCGGATCGAGAACAAACGACCCCCAAGCCGTAGATCTACGGTGGGCGGGTTTGGTTAACGAAAGGTTAACAGCGGGCGATCGCACGAATTGACCTTGGGAATGCCGCCGCGCCGCCGCGATTGGCACGGATTGCATATTCCTGCGAGCATACCCCGCAAAGCAGGCATCCCTCCCGCTCACACCGTCCGGTATCCGCCATCCACCATCACGATCGTTCCCGTGACGTAGGCCGACATGTCCGACGCAAGGAAGATCGCGGGACCCACGATGTCCTCGGGCTTGCCGGTGCGCGCCAGCGGGGTGTGATCGACGAAAGCCTGCACCAGCGCCGGATTGGTCGCACGCACATTGGCGTTGATGTTAGTCTCGATGAAGCCCGGCCCGATTGCATTGACGCGCACGCCCTCCTTGCCGAGCTCGACCGCGAGCGCCTTGGTGAAGCCGAGCACGCCGTGTTTCGAGGTGGTGTAGGCCGCCGAGCTCGGCGTGCGCAGATGCACGAAGGACTGGATCGATCCGATATTGACGATGCGGCCCTTGGCTGCTCGCAAGGGCGCGAGGAACGCCTGCGTCATGTTGAAGAGGCCGTTGAGGTTGAGCGAGATGATGTCGTTCCAGTCCTTTGCCACCGTTTCCGGCTCCGCGGTGAAGGCGTTGCGGCGGGTGATGCCGGCATTGTTGACGAGGATCGAGACCTGCCCGACCTTGTCGGCGACTTGCCTGGCGAGCGCGAAGCAGTCGTCGCGTTTGGTGACGTCGAGTGCAAAGCTCTCGGCCTTGCCGCCGGACTTGCGGATCCCCTCGGCGGCTTCCGCGACCGTGTCGGCGTTGACGTCGAGCAGCACCACTTGCGCGCCCTCGCGGGCGTAGCCGGCCGCGATGGCCCGGCCGATGCCCGAACCGGCGCCCGTGATGACGGCGATATGGTTTGCGAGCAATGCCATGACAATTTCCTCCCGATTTCTTTTCGAAGTTTCATGAAAGGCTAACTCGAAATTAAGGGGGCGGAAACGGCGCCCTTGGCATACTGATCTTGATTGCTAAACGTTGCGCGCATGATGGAACGGCTCGAATCCTGGAAACTCGCACTCGAACGCCTGCGGTCGGCGGACGGCGCCGGTTGGGCCGAGGCGGGCCGGCTGGTGGCCGAGATCGCGCGGATGAGCACCGATACCATGCTGCGCCAGGCCGCCGAGCAGGCGCTTCCGGTGCTGCGCCAGGCCGTGGACAACGACGATCACAGCGTCACGCTGGCGGCCCGCCGCCGTCTCGGCGTGGTGCTCGATGTCGTTCACGATCTGACCGCGCCGCGCTTCGGCCGCCGCAATGCTGCGCCGAAGACATTGTCCAGCGAGGATCGCGCCCGCAGGGTGCTCGGCCTGCCGCTCGCGGTGCAGCTCACCTGCGAGGACATCAATCAGGCCTATCGCCGCGCCGCCAAGGGCATGCACCCCGACCGGGGCGGCAGCGCGGAAGCCTTCATCGACCTCGCCGCCGCGCGCGATATCCTGATCCATCCCCGCGCGTACAAGGACGCGTGAGGGCTCATGTGCTATCCTGTAGCCCGGATGAGCGAAGCGACATCCGGGACGGGTCTAGCCCATGGTTTTGTATCGCAGAAATTTTCTTCGCCGGCGGCACCTACTTTTTCACTGTAGCGCTCTTCGACCGCAGATCGACCATTTTGATTGAAAACGTTGGCGCCCTGCGTGATGCCTTCCGGGCCGCTCGCAGGGAGCGCCCGTTCGAGGTCGATGCGATCGTGATCCTTCCGGACCATTTGCATGTCGTCATGAGCCTCCCGCCGCATGACGCCGATTTCGCGGGACGTTGGCGAAGGATCAAGGGGCATTTCAGCAGCGCACTACTGCATGCGGGTATCGACGTAGCCCGCCACTCCAATGGAGAATTGGCTCTGTGGCAACGACGCTACTGGGAGCACACGGTTCGCGACGAAGATGATTTCGCCCGCCACGTGGATTACATTCACTTCAACCCCGTCAAGCATCGCTACGTCCAGCGCGTTTGTGATTGGCCGCATTCGTCCTTTCACCGATATGCGCGGGCGGGATTGCTCTCGGAAGACTGGGCGGGCGATGCCGGCGAAAGTGGGATTGCTTTCGGTGAGCGAGCCCAGGGAGGCTGACCGGGAATTCCCGGATATCGCTTCGCTCATCCGGGCTACGGACGTCAGACTTGGAGTCGGACGCTGGTGCGCCCCGGACAAGATGTGAGTGGGTCCGCCAACCGGCCAGGTTCAAAGCGTGTGCGCGGAAAATGCGTGACGTCGGCCGAAAAACCGGTGGTCCGTCCAAAAGAAAAGGGCGGTCCGCTTGCGCGATCCGCCCTTTGAAATCCGGTCTGTCGCCTCACGCCTAGAGCGTGCAGCGGCGCTCCGCGCGCAGCTTGATCTGGAGCTCCGAGGCGGCCGTGAAGGTCGGGAGCGGCTTGCTGACGACCTTGTAGGTCGACACGCCCCACTGGAACGGCTTGTACTTGAGGTCCTCGTTCCAGACCTGGCAAATGCCGGTGTTGTCCCAGCGGATCACGTAATAGCCGACTGCCGCAGAGGCCGGCACGGCGAACACGGAGGTGGCGATGCCGGCAACGGCACAAAGGGCGAGAACGCGACGCATGAAATATCTCCTGATGGGAACGTGAGAGAAAACTGGTGCGGCAAATCTGCGTGGCTGGCAAGCGGGGCGGCGACCGTTCACGGATATGTCAGCCGTTGGTCGGCTGTTCGGACGACCCTTATCCCTTGACTATCGCCTGACGATCACACGTCTAACTCTTGGCCAGCGACGCCACCGCCTCGATCTCGATCAGCATCTTCGGATCGGGCAGTGCGTGGACCACGCAGGTGGTGCGGGCAGGGTAAGGCGGCGGGCCGAAGGCGCCGGCATAGAGCGCGTTCATGGCGGCCACGTCGGAGGCGCGGGTCAGCAGCACGTTGACCTTGACGAGATCGCGGATCTCGGCGCCGGCCTCCGCCAGCACGCGCTTGATGTTGACGGCGACGTTGGCGAACTGCGCATCGAAGCCGTCGGGCAGCGCGCCGGTCGCGTCGAAGCCGGGAATGCCGGAGACGAACAGGAGATCGCCGGCGCGCGTGGCAAAGGACAGCGGCGGCGCCTTGACGTGCGGCGGGGGCGCGAAGTGCTGGATCGGCATGGGATCACCTCGGATGGACGGCTGGACGCGCAAGCGTAGCGGCAGCTCGGGGCGCCTCCAACAAAAAACGCGAAAACAACCCCATGCACAGTAGGCATCCAGCAGGAATCGTTGAGCTTTCTTTTTCACTTCGGGAAAAACAAAATAATCGTTGCCCCGTCGGGCAAAACAGGGGCAGAATGGCATGATGGCGGGTGAGCGTCTTGTCGCGCCAAACTCCGCCGTCATGCCCCGGCTTGACCGGGGCATCCAGTACGCCGCGGCTTTTCGGTTCACTATCGCTCTCTCTGGAATACTGGATCGCCCGGTTGAACCGGGCGATGACAGTTGAGTGTGTTGCTACAGACCGCGACTCACGCCCATCCCATCATGTTGCCGCCCCGATCCATCGGATAGATTCCGCTCGTTCGATTCGTTTCCCTCCTTGAAGAATAGCCCCCGGAGACTCCCATGAAGTTCGCATCCACCCTCCGCGCCGCGCTGGTCGGCATTGCCGCGCTTGCCGGCCTCTCGACCTCGGCTCTGGCCGACGGCGGCACCGTGGTGCTGACGATCTACAAGGCGGGCTGGATCATCGGCGGCTCCGGCGGCTCGGGCGTGATGAACTTCCGCGGCCGCGCCTATTCGCTTTCGACCGGCGGTCTCGACTACGGCCTCGTCTTCGGCGGCTCCAAGACCGTGTTGCGCGGCCGCGTCTCCAACATCAACCGGCCCTCCGACATCGCCGGCGTCTATGGCGCCGCCGGTGCGGGCATCGCGGTGGGCCGCGGCGCGCGTGCGATCGTGCTGACCAACCAGAAGGGCGCCGTGCTCGAGCTGTCCGGCACGCAGGTCGGCCTGATGGCGAATGCGGACCTGAGCGGGCTCGCGATCACGCTGCGGTAAGGCCGATGTCGTAGGGGGAAATGGGGCGCAAGCGCCGCGCCCACCATCTCTTCCCGACAATTCCGGCCGGGGTCGTTATACTCACGATCCCAGTGACCTCGGCAAGATGGGGATCCCATGGCGAGAAAGTTGGACGGCAAGGTGGCGGCCGTGACCGGGGCTGCGTCGGGCATCGGATTGGCCAGCACCGAGGCGATGCTGGCCGCCGGCGCGCGCGTGGTGATGGTCGACCGCGATGAGGCCGCGCTGAAGGCGCTCCGCGACAAGCACGGCGACGCGGTGATCCCGCTGCTCATCGATCTGCTGGACCCAAAAGACTGTGCAACGCTGCTGCCGCGCGTTCTGGAGCAGGCCGGCCAGCTCGATATCCTGCATGCGAATGCCGGGACGTATATCGGTGGCGATCTGGTCGATGCCGACACCATGGCGATCGACCGGATGCTGAACCTGAATGTCAACGTCGTGATGAAGAACGTGCACGACGTGCTGCCGCACATGATCGCGCGCGGGACCGGCGACACGAGCTCGCTGGCGGCGCATTTTCCCACGCCATGGGAGCCGGTCTATGCATCGTCCAAATGGGCGATCAACTGCTTCGTCCAGACGGTGCGGCGCCAGGTCTTCAAGCACGGCATCCGCGTCGGCTCGATCTCGCCCGGCCCGGTCGTGACCTCGCTGCTCGCGGACTGGCCGCCGGAGAAGCTGAAGGAAGCCAGGGACTCGGGAAGCCTCCTGGAGGCCAGCGAAGTGGCTGACGTGGTGATGTTCATGTTGACGCGACCGCGCGGCATGACAATTCGTGACGTGGTGATGCTGCCGACCAATTTCGATCTGTAGGGCGCTAACGGTCCTGGGAACCCTTCGATGCAGCGGTGAATATCGCCAATTGCGCGTCGAACGCCCGCCTGAAAGCCGGCCGCGCTTCGCCGCGGGCGACATAAGCGGCGATATCTGGATATTCGTTCAGCAGGCCCGATGTGTGCAACCGGCGCAGCACCGTCACCATCATGAGATCGCCGGCGCTGAACGCACCGTCGAGCCAGTCGGCGTCGCCGAGGTGGCGGGACAATTCGCCGAGCCTGACACGGACGCGGTCCTGCAGCATCGGCAGCCGCTCCGCGTACCAGCTCTTGTCGCGCTCGAACAGCATCGCCATGCCGAGCTCGACGATCGGTGGCTCCAGCGTGCTGAGCGCGGCAAACATCCAGGCGATCGCGCGGGCCCGGGCGTTCGGCTCCGTCGGCAGCAGCCCGGCGTGACGCTCGGCGATATGGAGCACGATCGCGCCGGACTCGAACAGGGCGAGATCGCCGTGCTCGTAGGTCGGAATCTGCCCGAACGGATGCAGCGCGAGATGCGCGGGCGCCTTCATGTCCTCGAATGAAACCAGACGGACGTCGTAAGGCTGCCCCACCTCTTCAAGCGCCCAGCGCACCCGCATGTCGCGGGCCTGTCCGCGGCCGCGGTCGGGTGAGTTTGCGAACGCTGTGATGGTGGGGGGCATCGGGAGGGGCTCCGGGGTTGATCGCGTTTTGCGTTCGGAGGACGAATGGAATGAGTGGATTCCGACAGGTCATTGGGTTTTCGTGGACCCGTAGCCCGCATGAGCGATAGCGATTTGCGGGGCAGCTGCGGGCCCCGGATGTCGCTGTCGCTCATCCGGGCTACAAGAAAATCCCGCGGCCACTGTCGGATCGTTGCCCCCTGCCTCGTCCTTGGAACACTGGCACCCTGCGGCGCGTCCAGCCAAGGCGAAAGGATACACGTTAATGACCTCCATCACGCCGTTTCTCTGGTTCGACAACAACGTGCCGGAGGCCGTCGCCTTCTACAAATCGGTGTTCCCCAACGCCAAGGTTGAGACCATCAGCGACTTCATGGCGGTGTTCGAGCTCGAAGGCCAGCGCTTCAACGCGCTCAACGGGGGCCCGCAATACAAGTTCAACGAAGCGGTGTCGTTCTTCATCAGCGTAGAGACGCAGGCGGAAGTCGATTATTTCTGGGACAGGCTCACCGCCGACGGCGGCGAGGAGTCCCGCTGCGGCTGGCTCAAGGACAAGTTCGGCCTGTCCTGGCAGGTGATCCCATCAGCGCTCGGCCGCTACCTCGGCGACCCCGACCGCAGCAAGGCGAACCGCGTCATGCAGGCGATGATGCAGATGAGAAAGATTGTGATTGTGGATTTGGATAAGGCGTATGCGGGGTGAACTTGTCGCGGGATGCGTTGCCTAAATCGGCGGTGTCGTCCCGGCGAAGGCCGGAACCCATACCGCGGAATCCATCGATTACGAATGGTCGCTGTACCGGACCTCGAGTCTCCGCCAAACCACTCCGTGGGTTATGGGTCCCGGCCTTCGCCGGGACGACGCCTGAGGGGGCGAGCGCTATCGCAAATTCACGCTACGCCGCGATCCACGCCGCAAGCTTTCGCCACGGCTCCAGCGTCCAATGCCCTGACGCAGCACCCGACGGCGAGGGCAGGACGAAAATCTCCGGCAAACTCTCATCGCGTGGCTGCCGCCCCAGCGCAATCACGCTCGACGGCGTGCCGTAAAACAAGCTCGCCGCCTTCTTGCTCGTGAACGCAATTGCCCTCGGGCGAAACTTTTCGATCTTGGCCCTGAAGCCGGGCACGTCGATTGTCTCAGCCGCGATCTGATGATCCATCCCGGCGCCCGACTTGGAGAGATCGGTGAAGCCGATCCCGAGCTCCAGCAGCGCCGCAAACTCGCTTGGCTGATAGCGCCGCGGCGTGATCCCGGCCTCATGAATCGCGCGCCAGAAGCGGTTGCCGGGATGGGCGTAGTAATGCCCGAGTTGGGCCGAGCGCGTGCTGGCGGCAGTGCCGACGAAGACGAGGCGGAGGTTGGGACGGAGCTGGTCGGGGAGGCGGTGAGGGGATGTATCGGGCACGTCAATTATCCGGGGCTGTAGCCCGCATGAGCGGAGCGATATGCGGGAGGGCAAAGACCCGGATGTCGCTGCGCTCATCCGGGCTACGCTTGCCCGCGCTAGTCCGATTTGCGCGTCACACGCACCGCCCGAGCCGCATCTAACTCATAAACTCCGTCGGTGCAGTGGTCTGTCAAAAGATCGAGGCTGAATGATACCCAAGAGTCTCCAATTGCAGACCATGCTTCGCCGGTAAGTTTGGTTTCGTGGACATTGATACTGCGGAAGCTATCCCACGAAATCCGCGGACTAATCCATCACAGGTCATCTGACCGAACCGCGCTAAAATCGACCAACCCTTGGAAAACCACCAGTCCAAGAGCCGGTACCGCAATCACTTGTCCGGTGTCACTTCCAATGTGATCTCTAACTGCACGGTCTTCCGGATCGATAATGCAGGTGTCGCCACACGCGACAACGATCACGTCCCTTCCGTTGGGATGATCGAGCACAGTGGTGCAATCGAAGATGCCTCCCACGAAATTGCCGATCCATGGATCGGAACCCTTGGGATAGAAGCGGACAACCAAACCTTTCCCGAAATTCGCGCTCACCGTGTCCGGTCAAAGAGATGGCCGGAGGTCCGTACGGTGGTAGTCCTGGTAGTATTTCAGACCGCATGGGCCGTTCGCATTGCGTTTCCAACTTTGGGGGCGACGATCGTCGCCCCCAAAGTTCGCACGGGCCCGCTCACAACACCCGATTGCTCTCCTTCACCTTCTCCGCATCCAGATACAAGTTCTCGCCCATCTCCTTGAACTTCGCGCTCATCTTGGCCATGCCGTCCTCGGCCGTGCCGCTCATCGACATGCCCACGCCGTTCGGATCGTTCAGCGTCGCCGCGTAGTCGCGGACGTCCTGTGTGATCTTCATCGAGCAGAACTTCGGGCCGCACATCGAGCAGAAATGCGCGACCTTGTGGGCTTCCTTCGGCAGGGTCTCGTCGTGGAAGTTCTTGGCGGTCTCGGGGTCGAGGCCGAGGTTGAACTGGTCGCTCCAGCGGAAGTCGAAACGGGCGCGGGAGAGCGCGTCGTCGCGCAGTTGGGCTGCCGGGTGACCCTTGGCGAGATCGGAGGCGTGGGCGGCGATTTTGTAGGTGATGACGCCGACCTTGACGTCGTTGCGATCGGGCAGGCCGAGATGCTCCTTCGGCGTGACGTAGCAGAGCATGGCGCAGCCGAACCAGCCGATCATGGCGGCGCCAATCCCTGAGGTGATGTGGTCATAGCCCGGCGCGATGTCGGTGGTCAGGGGCCCGAGGGTGTAGAACGGCGCTTCGCCGCATTCCTTGAGCTGCTTGTCCATGTTGATCTTGATCTTGTGCATCGGCACGTGGCCGGGGCCTTCGATCATGACCTGGCAGCCCTTGTCCCACGCGATCTTGGTGAGTTCGCCGAGCGTCTCCAGCTCCGCGAACTGCGCGCGGTCGTTGGCATCCGCGATCGAGCCCGGACGCAGGCCGTCGCCGAGCGAGAACGAGACGTCATACTTGCGCATGAGGTCGCAGATCTCGTCGAAATGGGTGTAGAGGAAGCTTTCCTTGTGATGCGCCAGGCACCACTTCGCCATGATCGAGCCGCCGCGCGACACGATGCCGGTGACGCGGTTGGCGGTGAGGTGGATGTATTGCAGGCGCACGCCGGCGTGGATGGTGAAATAGTCGACGCCCTGTTCGCACTGCTCGATCAGCGTGTCCTTGTAGAGCTCCCAGGTCAGCTTGACCGGATCACCGTCGCACTTCTCCAGCGCCTGATAGATCGGAACGGTTCCGATCGGCACCGGCGCGTTGCGCAAAATCCATTCGCGGGTGGTGTGGATGTTGCGCCCTGTCGAGAGGTCCATCACGGTGTCGGCGCCCCAGCGGATCGCCCACACCATCTTCTCGACCTCTTCCTCGACGGATGACGTCACCGCCGAGTTGCCGATATTGGCGTTGATCTTGGTCAGGAAGTTGCGGCCGATGATCATCGGCTCGAGCTCGGCATGGTTGATGTTGCAGGGAATGATGGCGCGTCCCCGTGCGATCTCGCTGCGCACGAACTCCGGGGTGATGAAGGCGGGGACTTGGGCGCCAAAGCTTTCGCCGTCGGCAAGCGCTGCCTCGGCGCGCTCGAGCTGCTCCTTGCGGCCGAGATTTTCACGCGCGGCGACGTAGATCATCTCCTTGGTGATGATGCCGGCGCGGGCGAATTCGAGCTGGGTGATTTTGTGGCCGTCGAGGCCGCGCAGCGGCTGGTGATAGGCCGAGAAGGCACGCGCGGCCTTGTCGGTGGAGACGCTGCCATTGTCCTCCGGCTTGATCTGCCGGCCCTGATATTCCTCGACGCCGCCGCGCTCCAGCACCCAGGCCTTGCGGCCGCGCGCGAGGCCGGCGTTGACATCGATGGTCACGCTCGGGTCGGTGTAGGGACCGGAGGTGTCATAGACGGGCAGGTTCGGCTCGCCGGCGCCTTCAGAGAGGATGATCTCGCGCAGCGGCACGCGCAGGTCAGGCGCGGCGTCGGGCGAGGCGAAGATTTTTCGCGACGAGGGCAGCGGGCCGGTGGTGACGGCGGGGACGGTCTTGTCGGGGTTGGAGCGGATGTTCATGGGATCCTCCGGTTTAATTCGTTGATGTCGCTGTGCGAGAGGCAAATACCGCTGTCATCCCCGCCTAGTGCGCAATTGCGCACGGGAGCGGGGATCCAGTACTCCGAGACGGTGCGGCTGAAGCCGAGAAGCCGCGGCGTACTGGATCGCCCGGTCAAGCCGGGCGATGACAGTGGCGTGCGGGGTGAGAGAGTGAGGCGCATCACGCCGCCTCCGCGGACAGGCCGAGCCATTGCCGCACCCGCGCATCCGGGTCGGCATTTTGCGTGACGTCGGAAACGACGGCGATGGAATCCGCGCCCGCGGCAAAGATCCCCGCGGCGTGCTCGAACTTGATGCCGCCGATCGCGACCAGCGGGATATTGCCGACGCGCTTCTTCCATTCCGTGATCTTCGGAATGCCCTGCGGCTCGAAGCGCATCGACTTCAACGTGGTGAAGAAGATCGGGCCCAGCGCGACATAATCGGGCTCGGCTGCGAGCGCGGTGTCCAGCTCGGCATCGTCGTGGGTGGAGACGCCGAGCGACAGGCCGGCCTCGCGGATGGCAGCGAGGTCTGCGTCGGCAAGATCCTCCTGGCCGAGATGCAGATACTTTGCACCGGCGACGATCGCGGCGCGCCAATAGTCGTTGACGACGAGCTTGGCTTGCGTGCCCACGGTGATCGCCAGCGCATCGGTGACCATCTGCAGCGACTGGGAGTCGTCGAGGTCCTTTGCGCGCAGCTGGATGGTGCCGACGCCGAGCTTGGTCAGGCGCTCGACCCAGGCGAGGCTGTCGACGACGGGATAAAAGCGATCAGGATACGGCATGCCAGAACGGTGTCCCAACGACAGGGGTGGAAGGGGAGGCGAAATCGCGGGCGTTCATCAGCCCGGCCTCAAAAGCGGTGCGTCCGGCCTCGATCCCGAGGCGGAAGGCGTTGGCCATGGCGACGGGATCGGCGGCCTTTGCGATGGCGGTGTTGAGCAGCACGGCGTCGTAGCCGAGCTCGAGCGCCTGTGCCGCATGCGAGGGCGCACCGATGCCGGCGTCGATCACCAGGGTGATATCAGGCAGCCGCTCGCGCATCAGCTTGAGCGCGTCACGGTTGGTGATGCCTTTCGCGCTGCCGATCGGCGCCGCCCACGGCATCACCACCTTGCAGCCGGCATCGACCAGGCGGTTTGCGACCGAGAGATCCTCGGTGCAGTAGGGGAACACTTCGAAGCCGTCCTTGATCAAAATGGCGGCGGCTTCGACCAGTCCAACGACATCGGGCTGCAGCGTGTCGTTGTCGGCGATGACTTCGAGCTTGATCCAGCTCGTGCCGAATAGTTCGCGCGCGAGCTTGGCCGTCGTCACCGCCTCGCGCACGCTGCGGCAGCCGGCGGTGTTCGGCAGCACGGTGACGTCGAGCTCGCGGATCAGATTCCAGAACGCGTCCCCAGTCTTGCCGCCGGCGGATTCGCGCCGCAGCGACACCGTGACGATGTTCGAGCCCGAGGCGCGGATCGCCGCCTGCATGGTCGCAGGCGAGGGATAGAGCGCGCTGCCGATCAGGAGGCGGGAGGGGAAGGTCTTGCCGTAGAAGGTCACCATGGGGTGTCTCTCCAAATGACACTGTCATCCCCGCCTAGTGCGCAAATTGCGCACGGGGGGCGGGGATCCAGTATCCCAGAGGCGGTGCGGTTAGAACCGAGACGCCGCGGCGTACTGGATCGCCCGGTCAAGCCGGGCGATGACAGCTGAGTGTTCGGCGAGCGCGCCATCATCATCACCCTCCCTGCCGCGGCGTGATGATCTCGATCTCGTCGCCGGGCTTCAGCGCCGTCTCGGCCCAGCGGCTCTTCGGCACGACGTCGTAGTTGAGCGCGATCGCGAAATGGGTGCCCTCGTAGTCGAGCTCGCTGAGCAGCGCGTCGACGCTGGCCGAATTCACCTCGCGCTGCTCGCCGTTCACGATCACGCGCATTGCATCACCTCATTGTCGATCTGGCCGCGCTCGACAAAGCCAAGCGTCAGCTCGGCCAGCGCCGGGGCGATCAGGAAGCCGTGGCGGTAGAGGCCGTTCACGCTGATGGTGCCGTCACGGATGCCGATGCGCGGCAAATTATCGGGAAAGGCGGGCCGCAGGCCGGAGCCGAATTCGACGATGCGGGCTTCGCCGAAGGCGGGATGCACGGCATAGGCCGCACCCAACAGCTCCAGCGCGGAACGCACGCTGACGCCGGTGTCCTCGGCCTCGATCGAGGTCGCGCCCAGCATGAACAGATTGTCCTCGCGCGGGATCACATAGAGCGGCCAGCGCGGATGGATCAGCCGCACCGGGCGCGCGAGCTGCACCTCGGCGGTTTCGATCAGGATCATCTCGCCCTTGACGCCGCGCAAGCCGGGCTGCTCGTCGCGCGCAGAAAGGCCGCGGCAGTCGATCACGATGCCTTTAGGATCAAGTTTTGCGAGTTCGGCCGCGGCGACGTCGCTTTCGAATTTGATGGTGCCGCCGGCGGCGCGGATGCGCTCGTGCAGTTTCGGCAGCACGCGGCGCGGCTCGACATGACCCTCGGTCGGGAAGAACAACGCGTCGCGGAAGCGGCCTTCGAGCGACGGCTCGAGCTCGGCAAGGCCGGCGGCATCGAGCCGGCGATGGCCTTCGGTCATCCGGGCAAAACGCTCGAAGTCGTTGCGCTCGCGCGGGTGGGCAACGACCAGCGAGCCGTTGAAAGGCGTGTCGGGAAATTCGCGCCGCCAGATGTCGAGCGAGCGCAGGCCGAGGCGGCTGATGATGGGTTCGGAAACCTCCGCCTCGCAATAGGGCGCGAGCATGCCGCCGGCCCAATGGCTGGTGGCGTCGGTCATGTCGGCGTCACCGCGCTCGTGCAGGGTGACGGCGTGGCCGGCCTGCGCGAACAGCAAGGCCTGCCAGGCGCCCGCAATGCCTGCGCCGATGATGGATACCGGGGAATCCGGTCGCTTGGTCGTCTGCAACATCCCTGTCCCTTCGCCGGCATGACCCGGATCAGGTTCAAAGGGTCACCGCGGTCCTGGGCGGATTTGCCCATTTAGCGGTATCTCAGCTCCTCCTCGGAGCACCCCTCGGAACGGCTCTAATGTATGCCAGCAGGACTGGGTGGTCAACGCGCTTGGCGGGAACCGGGCTTACCTGGGCGCCTGTGCCCGGGCGTTGCGGACGCGCTGGGCGAGCTTGCGGTGCGGCGCGGCGCCGAATATCGGCTGCGGATTGCCGTTCGGCTCAAGCCAAGGGGAGCCCATATTGGCCTCGCTCGTATTGGCGACCTGCACGGCCTCCTGCCGTTGCCGCTTTGCGGCGTAGTAATAGCCGCCGGCGAAATAACGCACGGCGCGGGCGTGATCGCCATTGGCGGCGTGATAGGCGCCGGCGAGATATTTCACAGCATAGGTGAGATTGGTATTGGGATCGCGCAGGCCGGCGGCGTCGCCGGTGTAGCCGATCCCGCGCGCGGTCGCGAGCTTGATCTGCATCAGCCCGATGGTGCCGCCATGGCCGACCAGGCCGGGCTGATAGCGGCTTTCGCGCATGATGACGCGATGCACCAGCGCCTCCGGCACGCCGTTGGCGCGGGCATGGGCCGCGACCATCTCGGCGTACTCCGCTTGGCCCGCGAATGCGGCCTGTGGCAACGTCAGTCCGGCCGCGAGCAGCGCGGCGACAAGTAAAATTTTCATCAAATGTTCCTCGGCACCGCTCACCTGCGCCCGCTCGCGTTAGGCCCCGCGAACGCGGCGATGATGTGGCGAAACGCCTCCGATTACGTTTTTGCAGCGCAGAGCCGTCATTCGGACGCAAGGCCGGCGTAGGGCTTGTCATGCAGACGAAGCCGTCATTCGCGACAGCGGGCCTGTCTATTCGCGTGTGGGCCCGAAAGCGAGTAAGAGAGCGGCGCAAATCGGGAGAGGTGCCATGACAAAAGCAAACGTGGTGAAGGCACACATCGGCGACATTCCCAGGCAAAATCCCTGTGCGCAATGCGGCGCGCCGATCCCCCAACCTGATTGGATCGAGGCGGGCGACGGACGCATCTCCTATCTTTGGACATGCCGTGCTTGCAATTATCGCTTCGAGGCGGTTGCGATTTTTGATGAGGGAGCCGTCGCGCACCCGCCGCTTGCGGCCTGAGGTTTAGTCTTCGGGCATGATCTTTTCGGAAAACCGCTGCACACTTTGCGCTGGCGCGGCCCTTCGGGTCCGGATCATGGCTTAAGCCGCAAGCTGCGGCTGCTGCCGTACCGGCAATTGCATCCGCACGATCGGCCCATGCGGCTCCGGGTCGTGCAGCGACAGTTCGCCGCCGTGGGCGATCGCGATCGCGCGCGCCGCATGAATTTATCGACGAAATCGTGCGCTGCGAAATGTTCCTGAGTGACTTAGGAACAATTGAACGCTGCCCAGATGCTCGCGCAGCACGCGACGAAATTGCAGCACGCGCGGAACTGGGACTGATCCGAGCTGTTTTCTCCGCACAAGTTTTCTGCTGAAGGAGAGGACAATATGTTGATGAAATCGATCGCGGCCGGTCTTGCCGGTACCGCACTGCTCGCAACCGTTGCGTTCGCGCAAAATCCGACCGCCACCACCGACAAGGCGCCGGCTGCCGCGGCGACGACGACCACCACGACCGCGTCGGGACAGTGGCGTACGTCCAAGATGGACGGCATCAAGGTCTATAACGACGCCAATGAGAACATCGGCTCGATCAACGATCTGCTGATGGAAAAGAGCGGTAACATCAAGATCGCCGTGATCGGCGTCGGCGGCTTCCTCGGCCTGGGCGAGCATCTGGTTGCGGTGCCCTTTGAGAAGCTGAAATTCGTCAACGAGGCGGTTGCCTACACCGGCGCTGCCGGGAACAACCCGAACAGCGCAGCCAACCGGCCCGCGGCGACTACCACGACGGGTGCTGCGACCGGCACCGACAACAAGCCCGCGACGACGACGACGGCCACGTCCGCGTCGAAATGGTATCCGGACCACGCCGTGTTCAATGCGAGCAAGGACGAGTTGAAGAACATGCCCGAGTTCAAATACTCGGAGTAACGCGGCTCTGAACGGCTAAACGAAGCGGGGGGGGGGGGGGGGGGGGGGGGGGGGGGGGGGGGGGGGGGGGGCGAGCGCCCCCCGCCCGCCGGGGGGGCGAGCAGGAGAGGCCGGCGCGGCGCACACCCGCGCCCG
>NZ_JBVVPP010000008.1:177598-196177 GCF_055811315.1 Bradyrhizobium sp. MI1.4
CGCTGTGCGAGAGGCAAATACCGCTGTCATCCCCGCCTAGTGCGCAAATTCGCACGGGGGCGGGGATACAGTACTCCGAGACGGTGCGGCGGGAGCCGAGAAGCCGCGGCGTACTGGATAGGCCGGGGCCGGCCCGGGGGGTGGCGGGGCCCCCGCTGTCGTGCTCTTCCCAACCTCTCCCCGCAAGCGGGAAGAGGGAGAAGAACTTCAGTGCGTCACCAGCGGGCAGCCGCCCTTGTCGAGCGGACGGAAGGCCTCGTCGCCGGGCACGGTGGCGATCAGCTTGTAGAGGTCCCACTCGCCCTTGGAGTCCTCGGGCTTCTTGACCTCGAACAGATACATGTCGTGGACCATGCGGCCGTCGATGCGGATCTTGCCGTTCTTGGCGAAGAAGTCGTTGACCGGTGTCTTGCGCATCTGCTCCATCACCTTCGGTGCCTCGTCGGTCTTGATGGCGTCGATCGCCTTCAGGTAATGCATGGTCGCGGAATAGAGCCCCGCCTGGATCATGGTCGGCATGTGACCGACCTTCTCGTTGAAGCGCTTGGAGAAGGCGCGCGTCTCCTCGTTGGTGTCCCAGTAGAACGCGTCGGTGATGATCAGGCCTTGCGTCGACTTGATGCCGAGCGAATGAACGTCGGTGATCTCCATGAGCAAGGCGATCATCTTCTGGCCGCCCTCCGTCAGGCCGAACTCGGCCGCCTGTTTCAGCGCATTGGTGGTGTCGCCGCCGGCATTGGCCAGTGCGACCACCTTGGCCTTGGAGGCCTGGGCCTGGAGCAGGAAGGAGGAGAAGTCCGACGAGTTGAGCGGATGGCGGACCTCGCCGAGCACCTTGCCGCCGCTCTCCTTGACGACGTTGGCGGCGTCGCGCTGCAGCGCCATGCCGAAGGCGTAGTCGGCGGTGACGAAGAACCAGGTGTCCTCGCCGCGCTTGACCATCGCCTTGCCGGCGACGTTCGACAGCGCATAGGTGTCGTAGGTCCAGTGCACCGTGTTGGGCGAGCAGGCGACGCCCGTGATATCGGATGAGCCGCCGCCGGAATTGATGTGGATCTTGTTCTTCTCGCGCGTCAACGCCGAGATCGGCAGCGCCACCGACGAGGTCGGCACGTCGAAGATCGCGTCGACCTTGTCGTTGTCGTACCAGTTGCGGGCGATGTTGACGCCGACGTCGGGCTTGTTCTGGTGATCGGCGGAGACCACCTGCACGGGCTTGCCCGCGACTTTGGCACCGTAATCGGCGACCGCCATCTCCACGGCGGCGAGCGAGCCCTTGCCGGTCGCGTCCGCATAGAGGCTCGACATGTCCGTGAGCACGCCGATCTTGACGACGTCGTCGGAAATCTGCGCCTGGGCGGCGCCTGACGTGGCGGCGAGCGCGAGACCGGCCGCGATCGCGGCGATGAGCTTTTGCATTTTGTTTCTCCCTCAGCGTTGTTGTTTGGGTTTTGTTGCGGGGACCGTTCTAACGACAATCGGTCCCCGGAGCAAAGCCCGGGAATGCGCGAGGAGGGTTGAGAAATAAGCAGGGCGCGGCAGTGTTTTCACCCTCTCCCCGGGAGAAGGAAGAAGCTCACGCGCTGCTGCCCTTGAGCCGTTCGTTGCGCCGGCGCAGGCCTTCCAGGGTGGCGAGCAGGATGACCGAGACCGTCGTCAGGATCACCGCCGCCGCCGTGATGGTCGGGCTGATGTTCTCGCGGATGCCGCTGAACATCTCGCGCGGCAGGGTGCGCTGCTCGGGACCTGCCATGAACAGCACGATCACCACCTCATCGAAGCTGGTCGCGAAGGCGAACAGGGCCCCCGATGCCACGCCGGGCAGGATCAGCGGCAGGATCACGCGGCGGAAGGCGTCAAGCGGCGAGGCACCGAGCGAGGCGGCAGCGCGGGCCAGATTGGTGTCGAAGCTCTGCAGCGTCGCGCCGACCGTGATGACGACGAAGGGCGTCGCCAGCGCGGTGTGGGCCAGGATCAAGCCGAGATAGCTGCCGGTCAATCCGATCGGCGCGAAGAAGAAATAGAGACCGACCGCGGTGATGACCCCGGGCACGACGACCGGCGACAGCACGAAGGCCAGCACGAGCGGCTTGAACCGGCTCTTCCACTGCGCCAGCCCTAACGCCGCCAGCGTGCCGAGCACCATCGACAGCAGGGTCGAGGCGACACCGATGATCATGCTGTTCTTCAGCGAATTCATCCAGCGCGGCGAATTGATGAAGTCGTCGTACCAGCGCAGCGAGAGGCCCGGCAGCGGATAGGTGAGGTACGAGCCCGAGCTGAACGACAGCGGCATGATCGCAAGGATCGGCGCAATCAGGAAGATGAACACCAGCGTGGAGATCACGATGGTCGCGGTCCACGCAATGCGCTGGCTCGGCGTGCGGATGGAGGAATTGTCGCTCAATTCTTCATCCCTCCCGTGACCTGCTGTCCCTGCACCAGCTTTCCGTAGACGAGCGCGAGCAGAATAGTGGCGAGCAGCAGCACCGCACCCAGTGCCGAAGCAAGGCCCCAATTGGCCGTCTCGGTCGTGTAGAGCGCGATGAAGTAGCTGATCATCTGATCGGCGGCGCCCCCGACGAGTGCTGGCGTGATGTAATAGCCGAGCGCCAGGATGAAGACGAGCAGGCTTCCCGCGCCGATGCCGGGCAGCGTCTGAGGCAGGTAGATCCGCAGGAAGGCGGTGAGCGGCGGCGCGCCGAGCGAGGCGGCGGCACGCATGTAAGCAGGCGAGATCGCCTTCATGCTGCTGTACAGCGGCAGGATCATGAACGGCAGGAGAACGTGGGTCATGGCCACGCAGACACCAAAGCGGTTGTAGATCAGGCGCAATGGCTCGTCGATGATGCCAAGCCAGAGCAGGCTGTCGTTCACGACGCCTTTGCCCTGCAACAGAACGATCCAGGCGCAGGTGCGGACCAGAAGCGACGTCCAGAACGGCAGCAGGACGAAGATCATCAGCAAATTCGACCGGCCGGGCGGCAGCGCCGCCAGCAGGTAGGCGACCGGGAAGCCAAGGATCAGGCACAGCACCGTGACACTGAGGCTGATGAGGAAGGTGCGGACGAAAACGTCGCGGTAGATGGCCTGATCGGGCGGAGCTGCGACAATCGCGCCGTCCACGTTCCGCGTCAGATCGAGCGCCGACAAAAGATAGAAGCCGGTCACGGGGCCACTGGCGTCCTTGATCGTGGTCCAGGTGGCGCGTTCGCGCCAGGCCGGGTTGATCTTGCCCAGCGTCTCCCTCGCCGTGCCGGGCTCGGGCGCAGTCTTCAGATTGCGTGCGGTGCTGGTCAGGATCGTGCGGAAGCCGTTCAGTGCGTAGTTGAGCCGCTTGGCCGCAATCGCAATGGTGCCGGAATCGCGCGCCGCCATGATGTCGCCCGCCAGCGCCGCGTAGGCCTTTTCGTCCGGCAGATCCCTGCCGTCCCAACTGGCGAGAGCCGCGATGGTCTGAGGCAGAACCAGACGCACCTCGCGGTCATCGACGGCACGCCACAGCATGCCGGCGATGGGCCCAGCGAAGGTGAAGAGCAGGAAGACGAGAAGCGGCAGAACCAGCGCCAATGCTTTGACCTGGCGTGCTCGCTCCGCCCGCCGCAATCGGCGCTTGAGCGGCACCTCGGTCGGGCCATGGGCGCCGGTCAAGAGCGCATCCGTCATTGGTCTAACCTTGGGTCGAGCTTTGTGGGGACGCTATTTCGCGGCCCACTTGTTGAAGCGCTCGGTCAGGCGGTCGATGTTCTCGAGCCAGAAGGCAACATTGATCTCCACCGCATTCTTGATGTTGTCAGGCGCTGTCGGCAGGTCCTTCAGAACAGCAGGCGCGAGCAGGGCGGCTGCGTCCTTGTTCGAGGTGCCATAAGCAATGTTCTCCGACAGTTTCGACTGGTTCTCAGCCTTGCCGACGAAGTCCAGGAACTTGTAGGCCGCGTCCTTGTTCGGGCTGCCTTTCAGGATCACCCAAGTGTCGAGGGTGAAGAGCGCTCCGTCCCAGACCATGCCAAAATTCTTCTTCTCGTTCTTGTTCGCGGTGTCGATGCGGCCATTGTAGACCGAGGTCATTGCCACCTCGCCGGAGGCGAGCAATTGCGGCGGCTGAGCGCCGGCCTTCCACCAGACGATGTCGCCCTTGATGGTGTCCAGCTTCTTGAACGCGCGCTCGACGCCCTCGTCGGTCGCCAGCACCTTGTAGACGTCCTTTGGCGCGACGCCGTCGGCCATGAGGGCGATCTCCAGCGTGGTCTTCGGCCCCTGACGCAGGGCACGCTTGCCCGGGATCTTCTTGGTGTCGAAGAAGTCGGCCCAGCCCTTCGGGGCCTCCTTGAGCTTGTCCTTGTCGTAGCCGAGAACGAAATCGTAGAGGATGGCGCCGACGCCGCAAGGATTGACCGACGGTGGGATATAGGCGGCCTCGCCGCCGATCTTCGAATAGTCGAGCTTTTCGAACAGGCCTTCCTCGCAGCCAACCGCCAGCTCGTCGCTCTCGACCTGGACGACGTCCCAGGTGGCGGCACCACCCTGCACCTTGGCGCGCAACACGCCGACGCCGCCGTCCCAGGACTCGTCATTCAAGGGAACACCGGTCGCTTTCTTGAACGGCTCGAAATAGACCTTCTTCTGGGCATCCTGATAGGCGCCGCCCCACGACACAACGGTGAGGTCACGCGCCTGCGCGACCGTGGCCAGCGTCGCGCTGGCGGTGAATGCCGCGGCCAAACCCAGAATAATCTTGCGCTTCAGCATGGTCTTTGTTCCTTCTTCTTCACGTGACTTGCGTTGAGCTTGGTTGGTCCAGGTCCGCCCACCTTGGAGCGATGCTGCATGGTCGGATCAGACGGGATCGAGGGCCAGGCAGTCCTCCGGGCGGAAGGTGATGAACACGTCATCGCCAGGTCTCAGGCTGCCAGCTGTAAGGCTGCCAGCTCTCAGGCTGTCATGTGTCCCCGGCTGAAGCTTGACCATGAACTCCTTGTTGTCGGCGACGTCGAGCACGGCCAGCGCGTGGTCGCCGAGGTAGATGGTGTTCTGCACCTTGGCCGGCAGTCGGTTCGGTTCGTCGCTGGAGATGCCATCCGGGATGATGGCGATCCGCTCCGGCCGCACCGACAGCGAGGTCGATGCGCCCGCGCCTGATACGTTGACCGCTCGTGCGGTCACGGCGCCGCCGCCCGCCAGCACAACGCGGCAATATTGTTTCTCGACCGTCTCGACGGTGCCGGACAGCACGTTGTTCTCGCCGATGAAATGGGCGACGAAGCTGTTCACCGGATGCTCATACAGCGCGTCGGGCCTGTCGATCTGCTGCACGATGCCATCGTTGAACACGGCGATGCGGTCCGACATGGTGAGCGCTTCACTTTGATCGTGGGTGACATAGACGACGGTGATGCCCATGGTCTCGTGCAGCTGCTTGATCTCCAGTTGCATCTGCTCCCGCAGGCGCTTGTCTAGGGCGCCCAGCGGCTCGTCCATCAGCACGAGTTGCGGATTGAAAACCAGCGCGCGGGCCAGCGCCACGCGCTGCTGTTGACCGCCGGACAGCTGCCCGGGCCGCCGCTGCGCCAGAGTTTCCATCTTGATCATGCGCAATGCCGCTTTGACACGATCCTGCGCTTCGGCCTTGTTCGTGTTGCGAACGGAGAGCGGGAAGGCGATATTCTCCGCAATCGTCAGGTGCGGAAACAGGGCATAATTCTGGAACACCATGCCGATGTCGCGCTTGTGTGCCGGCACGTTCTTGATCGGTCGGTCCGCGAGGAAGATCTCGCCATGGGTCGGAACCTCGAAACCCGCCAGCATCATCAGGGTGGTCGTCTTGCCCGAGCCCGACGGACCAAGCAGGGTGACGAACTCGCCCTTCCTGATGTCGAGATCGAGGTTTTTCACCACGAGGTGCTCGCCATCATAGGTCTTCTGAATGCCGGAAAAGCGCACCAGCGCCGGCGCAGGCGTAACCATGCCGGCTTCCATGTCGTCCTCGCGTTGTCAGCCACAGTGCTGTCAGCACCCCGTCCCCGGGGTGCGAGGAACAGCTTAGCATCGTCCGACCAGATTGCCAGCGGCGCAAGCGACTGCGCGCACGGACCCGTCGGGAAAAGGGGCGCGCTACATCCCCGACAGCTTCGTCACGGATACATTCAGCGAGCCCCCGGCTTCCGCGATCACGCGCAGCGTCTTGGAGTCGAAGGCGATGTCGGCGAGGCTCAGGCTGTCGATCTTCGCTTCGACCTTGATGCCATCCTCGTTCTTCTGATAGTCGGCGATCGCGGCGGCGATCTTCTCGCGTGCGTTGGCGGCAATCGGCTTCAGATCGACCGTCGCTTTCTGCACCAGCGCCTGCTGCATCTGCGGCACCACCGCGCGCGCCGCGGCACCCAGCAGGCCGAAGGCCGCCTCGGATTCCACGGCGAGCTGGATGTCGGCGAGCCGCAGCGTCTGCTGCGCCTGGTCGAGCATCGGCCGGCCCCAGATGTGCACGGTCGCTTCGGCGCCGAGACCAAGCCAGCTCTTCTTCTCCTTGGCGCGCACCAGCAGCGAGATCAGGAGGCGCTCGCCCGACGGGATCACGTTGACGCTCTTGACGGTGACATCGACCGGGCCGGAGCCGTCCTCGGGATAAGTGTGGCCGACCATCTGCGCCGCGATGAGCTTGTTGATCTCGGTGAAGGGCACGTCGATCGGCACGCCAATGTTCACACCGGTGCCGGTCGGCGGCACGATCGAGATCTTGTCGGGGAACGGGCAGTCGGGCTTGGTCGGCGTCGAGATCACGCGCGTCTCGAGCTCGAGGCCAAGCAGCAGCGTCACGTTCTGTGCGTCGACGCGCGGCTGTGCCGCGATGGCGCGGGTCGGCTTCATCTCGAGCCAAAGCGGCGGCAGCGCGGCGGAAGACCCCGAGCCTTGCAGCGGGATCGAGCGGCAGGCCTTGGCCCATTGCAGCTTCGCGTTGTCCCGCAAGGTCGGATCGTTGCGCATGCGTTCGGAGACGGCGTTGATCTGTTCGCCGACGGTCTTGTCGATCAGCGGCTTCACCTGGGCAGGCACGTTGACCTTGGCGCCCGAAATGTTGAGGTTGGTATCGCCAAGATTGACCTGGGCGCCGAGATTGGGCTCGAGATGCCAGTTGGCGGCGAGCTTCGGCCGCGAGGTAACGACGACGTTGCCCTTGATCTCGGCGCTGGCGTTCAAATTCTTGATGTTGACCGCGCCGATCTGTTTCGCGGCATTGCCGCCGAGCACGCTGCCGAGCGCCTCGCCGAGCGCGCCGGTGGCTTTCGACGACAGCGAGCCCGTCACGTTCAGCTTGCCCGTGAGCGGCGTCGAGATCGTCAGCACGTCCTTGTCGCCGGCAGTCGCCATCGGTCCGCGTACCGCCGACCAGCCGATGTCGGCGTTCTCCAGGATTTGCGAGATCGGGTTCTCGGCCTTGCCGGCGAAATTGCGCGGAGCGGCCTTCTCGGCCTGCTCGCGGATCGCCGACAGCGCGATGGCGACCGGCGCCACCACGATCGAGCTCTTCGAGACCGGCGGCAGCGGCGGCAATTGCGCGACCGGCGGCGCGGAATTCGTCGCCCGCGGCGACAGCCAGTCCATCGCCTTCAGGCTGATGAAAAACGACGCCGCGAGCACCGCGACGGCGATCAGGACAGTTTTCAAGTTCAGCGTCAGTCGCATCAATCCCCCAGGCCGCCCCGGGGCAGAAGTCTACAGGGCAGGCAAGGAGGGCGCTAGAGCCCACCGATGGGGTGGAATTGGGGCAAACATATTAACGGCCGCGAACGCACCGTTGCCGCGCATTCGTCCTCGCGTACCTAGCCGCGCTTCGGACGGCGCACCGCCCTCACATTGCCGCGATCTCCGCCACCGCAGAAGAAACGGTCGCCGCCATCGGACTCCAATCCTGACACCATCGTCCCGGCGGGCAGGTCGAGCTGCTCCAGCACCTTGCCCGTCTCGGGGTCGATCCGCCTGATGTCGCTGTCCTCGCCTTCCCAGGTGCCGTGCCAGAGCTCGCCGTCGACCCAGGTCACGCCGGTGACGAAGCGCTTGCTTTCGATGGTGCGGAGAATTTTTCCCGTCTGGGGATCGACCTGATGGATCTTGCGCTCCCGATACTGTCCGACCCAGAGCGAGCCCTCGGCCCAGGCCAGTCCGGAATCGCCGCCGCCGCCGGGTGCCGGGATGGTGGCGAGCACCTTGCCGGTCACAGCGTCGATCTTCTGGATGCGGTCCTCGGCGATCTGGAACAGGTGGCGGCCGTCGAACGCCGTTCCCGCATGCGCGGCGACATCGATGGAGCGGGTGATCTTGCCATCGGCCGGGTCGACCGCGTTCAATCTGTCGCCGGATGCGAACCACATAAGGCTGCCGTCATAGGTGACGCCGTGCACGGCTTCGACGCCTGCATAGGGCCCGTATTCCCTGACGATCTCGGCGGCTGAACGTTTCATCTGCTCGGTCCCTGCGGTGTGAATCCCACTTTACGTCTTCATGAGCGGTCCGGGGAGTAACAAGCCTGTCGGGAAACCCGGCACGGGCGGCGTCATCCAGCGCCGCGCCCGTCCTTGTCCGAAGGACTGCACCTTGTTCGATCGCGCCAGCTCTTCGAGGGCCCGTTGCACGGTGCGCGCGCTCGTTCCCAGCGCCAGCGCGAGCGCCGAACTCGACCAGGGCTCGCCATCAGAGAGGAAGGCGAGCACATTGGCGTGCTTCTCCTCGACGGGCCGTGCGAGGACGAGAACCTGCCGCGTGTTGCGCGGCGTCAGCGCAAAACCTTGCCTGGTCGCGCTGACGTCGGCCAGAGGCTTGAGCTTGGTGCGGAGCCGCCCGATTTCGACGCGCAGCCGGGCGCGATGCGATTCATCGACGTGCCTTGCCTGAAACGCTCCCGTGATCAACCCTTCCCGCGAGACATCGGCCGGCCAGGCCTGCGCCAGGATGCGCGCGAGTGCGAACAGCACCGGCCGCGTTCCGAGCGGCACGAGGATGCCTCGCCTGCGAACCGCGTGATGGAACGTGTCCACCACGAGCGCCTCCGATGTCACGAGGTCCTCGACCTCCTCGAGCAGTAGCGGCCGTTCGTGCCCGCGCGTGATCAAGCGCGCTGCGGGCGTGTCGAGCACGCGGCTCGTGCCTTCGACCTCGGCCGCAAGCGCGGGAATGCCGGCCTGTCGTGCTGCGCTCGCCGCGCGCCCGAGCGCCGCGCGCGCGTCTTTCGTTCTGAGCCGCCGGATCGCGATGCCGGCAATCACGAGTTCGCGGCCGACCTGCGCAGCCGGGGGCAGCGGCGTGGACTTGATGTCGGCCAGCGTGCGTTCGGCCTCGTCAAGGCGCCCGAGAAGGAGAAGTCGGCGCGCCTCGATGTGACCCGCATGGGCCGCGTTGGCGAGGTCACCGTGGCTTGCGAGCGTCGCCCGCGCGGCCACGAGCGTGTTGGCCGGCCAATTCAGGTCGCGCGAGACGAGTGCGATCTCGGCCTCCGCGACGACGCATCTTGCCCGCGCGACCGCCTCTCTCGGGCCGAAGGCACGTGCGGCGCTGCGCAGCAGCGTCTTCGCCTTGGCGAGATCGCCGAGTTGCGCCATCGCGATGCCGCGCAGCGCCAGCGAAGGTGCATCGTTGCGCAGCGCAACGCGGTTCAGCGCGCCGAGCGGATCGCCGGCTTGGAGCGCGCGCGCCGCGGCCGTGATCAGCGACTCCATTCAAATCCCGCCACACTTGTTACTCCCACCACGCAACCGTCCGGTGCGAGAGATCGTTGACGGCCGACAATGTGCGGCGAGGGGCGAGCGGTTCCGCATCTTGCATAGCGAGATACGGAACGGCCGCCCGGGAAAAGTTGGAGAGCCATGATGACATCAGCTGACAACGCAGGAAATAACGGACAAGCCGCCATGCAAACACCGCCGGTGGTGTCGCCGCAGGACTGGGAGGCCGCCCGTCAGCAACTGCTCGTGAAGGAAAAGGCGCATACCCGTGCCCGCGATGCCCTGGCGGCCGAGCGCCGGCGCATGCCGTGGATGGAAGTGACCAAAACCTATGCGTTCGAGGGGCCGGGCGGCAAGGTCAGTCTGCACGACCTGTTCCAGGGCCGGCGGCAGCTGATCGTCTACCGTGCGTTCTTCGAGCCGGGCGTGTTCGGCTGGCCGGATCATGCCTGCCGCGGCTGCTCCATGGTGGCCGACCAGGTCGCGCATGTCGCGCACCTCAATGCCCGCGACACCACGCTGGTGTTCGCCTCGCGCGCACCGCAGGCCGATATCAGCAGGCTGAAGCAGCGGATGGGCTGGACCATGCCATGGGTCACCGTCACCGACAGTTTCGATGCGGATTTCGGCGTCGACGAGTGGCACGGGACCAACGTGTTCTTCCGCGACGGCGACCGGATCTTCCGCACCTATTTCGTCAAGAGCCGGGGCGACGAGCAGATGGGCGGCACCTGGAATTACCTCGACATCACGCCGCTGGGACGGCAGGAGGTCTGGGAGGATTCGCCGAAAGGCTATCCGCAGACGCCGACCTACAAATGGTGGAACTGGCACGACAGCTACACCGAAGGTGCGGCGCCCGACAAGAGATGGGTCGAGATCTCGACCGCGGGCGAGAAGGCTTTTCGCGAGGAGGCGGCTGAAGGACGTGACTAGTCCCGTCAGCGCAATGGCCGGCGCGAGCCGCAACGGTGTGGTGGCTGCGCGCCACCTCGCCAGATGGTTGGGGCTGGCGGCGACGCCGACCTTCGCGATCATGGCCGTACTGACGGCCATGCTTGATGGCCCGGCGGACATGCTGTGTGGCTCCGGACATGGGGCGATGCTCGGCGGGATGGTGCCGATGTATCTGCTGATGAGCGCGTTTCATTCGGCGGCGTGGCTGAGGCTGATCGCAGATCGGCGGGGCCGGTGGCCCTACTGCGAAGCCGCCTGCAAATAGGCAACGATCTTGCCCGCTTCCTCCGCCGAGACGCCGCCATAGGGCTGCATCTTGTTGCCGGAGACGACCTCGTCCGGCTTGAGCATGAAGCGGGTGAGTTTGTCCTGGTCCCAGACGAAGCCGGCTTCCTTCATCGACGAAGAATAGTTGTAGTTCGGCAGCGCGCCGGCCTTGCGTCCGACGATTTTGTTGAGGTTGGGGCCCAGACGATTGTCGCCCTCTTTCACCGAGTGGCAGGTGCGGCAGGAATTGTTGAAGGCTTGCTGGGCTGCATCGTCGCTCCCCGGCTGCTGTGCGCGCGAGGTGGGCACGGTCAGCAGCAGTGCCACGGCGGCAGCGATCGCGCGCAGGCATTTGCCTTGCGGCGTTTGCGGACGTGATTGCATTCGCGCCTCCATCGGGGATCGCGCCGCAGCACGCGCGCGCATCGGTATGCAGAGGGCCAACGAAAACGGCCCCGGTGGGTTCCGGGGCCGCTTGCGTCACAATGTCCTGTCGCTTACCGCGTTGCGGCTCCGAGTTCTGCGCGGCGCTCCGTCATCGGCAGCACGATCACCTTGGTGCCGACGTTGACGCGGGAGTACAGGTCCGCGACATCGTCATTGGTCAGGCGGATGCAGCCGGAGGAGACGTGCTTGCCGATGGTGTCGGGTGCGTTGGTGCCGTGGATGCGGTAGATGGTGCCGCCGAGATACATGGCGCGGGCGCCGAGCGGATTGCCGGGACCGCCGGCCATGTGGCGCGGCAGATAGGGTTGGCGGGCGATCATCTCCGGCGGCGGGGTCCAATCCGGCCACTCCGCCTTCTTGGTCACCGACTGGGTGCCGGACCAGGTGAAACCGTCGCGGCCGACGCCGATGCCGTAGCGCATCGCCTGGCCATTGCCGAGCACGAGATAGAGATAGGTGTTGGGCGTATCGATGATGATGGTGCCCGGCGCCTCACGCGTCGCATAGGAGACGGTCTGGCGGCGGAAGCGGGCCGGCGTTTCGACCGCGTCCTGCTCCTCGGACGGCGCGGCCCGATAGGGCGTCGCTTGATAAGGCTGGTACGGCTGCGGCGCTGCGATCGGCGGCAGCGGCTGGAAGAAGGGGAAGAGCTGCACAGGCGCGGCCTTGGCCGGGCCGGCGAACGCGATCGCGGTGACAGCCACTGCGCCAAACGCAACGGCGCGCGAATAAGTCTTCAACGTCTCCAGATTGATCATCGGTCGCCCCTGTTTGCGCGGTGTTTCTTGGTCACCCGGCACCGTTGCGGTGCTCTGTTGCCTAGATCACTAACGGCAAGAAGTTTCGGGACGTTTGCGCGGAAAACCGAAAACGGTTTCATGGCGGAAAGGATTGTTTCATGACGGTTTCGTGGCTGCGCGGACCCGTTAACGAACAAAACAGCGGGCCGACACTTCCATGACGTCACACGCCTGAAATATCCGTGGTTGATGGTCCTAAGCCGAGAATCATAAAAATCTCGGGATTTCCCCATGCGGGTATTAATCGCGACTGACGCCTGGCATCCGCAGGTCAACGGTGTGGTGCGGACGCTGACCTCGCTGGCTGGCGCGGCCAAGGCATTGGATGTCGAGATCGACTTCCTGACGCCGGACGGCTTTCGGTCATGGCCGTTGCCGACCTATCCGGGGCTGCGCATTGCGCTGCCGAGCGGCAGGGAGATTGGGCGGCGGATCGAGAGGGCGGCGCCGGAGGCGCTGCACATCGCGACCGAAGGGCCGATCGGCTGGGCGGCGCGGGCTTATTGCCGTCGCAACCGGCTCGCCTTCACCACCTCCTACACCACGCGCTTTCCCGAATACGTCTCGGTGCGAACCGGCATCCCCGCGAGCGTCGGCTACGCCGTGCTGCGCCACTTCCACGATGCCGCCGTCATGACGATGGTCGCGACGCCCTCGCTGCGGCAGGAGCTGTCCGAGCGCGGTTTCAAGCGGCTCGGCTTCTGGACCCGCGGCGTGAACACCGAGCTGTTTCATCCGGACTCTCCAGCCAAGCTCGATCTGCCCGGGCCGATCTTCATGACGATGGGCCGCGTGGCGGTGGAGAAGAACCTCGAGGCTTTCCTCTCGCTCGACCTGCCCGGCACCAAGGTCGTCATCGGCGACGGTCCGCAGAAGGCCGGCCTTGAAAAGAAATTTCCCGACGTGGTCTTCCTCGGCGAGAAGAAGGGCGCTGACCTCACCGCGCACCTCGCCGCCGCTGACGTGTTCGTGTTTCCGAGCCTGACCGACACGTTCGGCGTGGTGCAGCTCGAAGCGCTCGCCTGCGGCACGCCGGTTGCGGCGTTTCCGGTGACGGGACCGAAGGACGTCATCGCAGATCATCCGATCGGCGCGATCGACCACGATTTGCGCGAAGCGTGCCTGCGCGCACTGACCATGTCGCGCGAGACCTGCCGCAACTTCGCGCTGGAGCGCTCCTGGGAAAACAGCGCGCGCCAATTCGTCGGCAACCTCACTTCACTTCAGCCCAGCCGCGTCTTGCGCGCCTCGCCTCGCATGGCGCGGCGGCCGGTGCGCGGCTGATCCCGTTCGACCACAGCGAGAACCTCATCGATGGCTAAGATCATGAACCTTGACGGCACCCAGCAGCTCGACCTCACCCGTGGCACGGTCGAGCAGGCCTATGATCGTTGGGCACCGGTCTACGACCTCGTGTTCGGAGGCGTGTTCGCAAAAGGCCGGCAGGCCGCGATCGCGGCCACCAACAAGATCGGCGGCCGGGTGCTCGAGGTCGGCGTCGGCACCGGCATCTCGCTGCCGCTCTACGCGCCGCATCTGCGCATCTTCGGCACCGACATCTCGGAGGCGATGCTCGACAAGGCGCGCCAGCGCGTCGTCGAGGGCGGCCTAGAGAACGTCGAAGGCCTCGCGGTGATGGATGCCGAGAAGCTCGAATTCCCCGACAACTCCTTCGACGTCGTGATGGCGCAATACGTCGTCACCGCCGTGCCGAATCCGGAAGTTGCGCTTGACGAATTCGCCCGCGTGCTGCGCCCGGGCGGGGAGCTGATCATCCTCACCCGCGTCAGCGCCGATACCGGCATGCGCCGCTTCATCGAGCAGAAGCTGCAGCCGGTGGTACGTCCGCTCGGTTTCCGCACCGCCGAGTTCGCCTGGTCGCGTTATGCCAAATGGCTGGCCGGTGCCGACGGCATCGAGCTCGCCGAGCGCCGCCTGATCCCGCCGCTCGGTCATTTCTCGCTGGTGCGATTCCGCAAGATCGACGTCGCCAAGGCGGCTTGATCCAAGCTCACGTAACCCGTGCGTCATCGCGCCGCTGCGCATCGTCACATGACAAAATGATGATGTCACACGGCCTACATCGAATCCCTGTAAATCCTGAACCCGAAAGCATTTGGGGGAGAGCATGATCAAGAACTATCTCGAGCAGCTGCGGATCCAGCGCTGGGACGACCATCGCTACTATCACCACAGCCGCATCAATCAGAGCCTGCACTTTGTCAGCGCGCTGAGCTTCCTGTTCGCCTATGTCTGGCTGTTCGTCGACCCCATGGTCTCCGCGCTGGTGGGCTGGCTGGTCTCGATGACCTCGCGCCAGGCCGGCCACTTCTTCTTCGAGCCGCATGGCTACGACCAGATCAACCAGGCGACGCACGAGCACAAGGAAGAGATCAAGGTCGGCTACAACCTTCGGCGCAAGGTGGTGCTGATGTCGATCTGGGCGCTGTCGCCGGTGGTGCTGTTGGTCGATCCGACTCTGTTCGGACTGTTCACGCCTTGGGCGGGCGCGACCGACTTCATGCGGCAAGTGGCCAAGATCTGGCTCGTCGTCGGCGGCGGCGGTCTCATGTTCCGCACGGTGCACCTGTTCTTCATCCGCGACGTCGAGACCGGTCTCGTCTGGATGACGAAGATCCTGACCGACCCCTTCCACGATTTGATGCTCTACCGCAACGCGCCGCTGGCGCTGATGCGTGGCGAGCTGATGGATCCCGGCCTGCATCTCAAGCCCGAGCACACGCTGGGCCTCATCGGTGAGCCCACGCTCGAAGAGCAGCACGCCTGAGCGCGCCGTTCTCACCAAGGCCTCCGATGTCTGATGGTTGCGTCATGCCCGGGCTCGTCCCGCCTGCGCGGCCGAAGCCGCTTCGGCGAGGCGAAGGCCCGGGCATCCACGTCTTGGAGGTCTCGCGCGGAGACGCGTGGCTGGCCGGGCATAGGCGAGCGGAAGCGACGCCGTCCTTCGGACGGCTGTGCCCGGCCATGACGCCGTTGGAGGAACCAGCCTCAGCGCCCGAAGCGCTTGGCCAGCATCTCTTTCAGGATCTGCCGCTTGATGGTCTTGTTGGTGAGGACGCCATCGTGCCACCAGAAGCCGTCGGCCTTCATCTTCTCGGCCGCGCGGACGAAACGCTCGGCGACCTCGGTGAAATCGGCGTCGGTGTAGTTCAGGCTGAAGATCAGCCTGCCGGTGCCGACCCAGCTCAAGGACAGGCCTTCAGCGCGCAGGTAATATTGCAGCATCCAGTTGTAGCGGGACGGCGTGGTGTATTTCACCGTCCAGATCGACGAGAAGTTTGCGAACCGCACCGGCAGGTCGGCATCGCTCATCATTTGGTTGAGCTTTTGCGCGCGGCCGTTCCAGGTCTCGTCCAGTCCGTCATAGACGGCGCGGAAATTCGGGCTGGCGAGCCGGCTCAGAAACTCGTCCATCGCCGTCATGACGTAGGGGTGCGAGTTGAAGGTGCCGCGGGCGAAGCAGACGTCGGCGGGGCGGTCGTCGCGGAAGCGGCGCATCAGCTCGCGTTTGCCGCAGACCACGCCGACCGGCAGGCCGCCGGCGAGGCTCTTGCCGTAGGTCACCATGTCGGCCTTGACGCCAAAGTATTCCTGGGCGCCGCCGGCAGCGAGACGGAAGCCGACGAAGACCTCGTCGAAGATCAGCACGATGTCGCGCTCAGTGCAGACCTCGCGCAGCTGCTTGAGCCATTCGGTGTAGGCCGCGCGGTCGAAATTACCGCCCCGGGAGGAATCGACCAGCGAGGAGTCGCCGGGCGCGTTGGCGTTCGGATGCAGGCCCTGCAGCGGATTGACCAGCACGCAGGCGATGTCCTTGCGCGTCCGCAGCACATGCAGCGTCTTCTCCGACATCTCGGCGAGGGTGTAGGTCTCGTGCGCAGGAATCGGATTGCCGACGCCGGGCTGCACGTCGCCCCACCAGCCGTGATAGGCGCCGGCGAAACGGACCAGATGCGTGCGCCTGGTGTGGTAGCGCGCGAGCCGCACTGCCTGCATCACGGCCTCGGTGCCGGACATATGGAAGGACACTTCGTCGAGGCCCGAGATCTGGCACAGCCGCGCCACGTTCTCGAGGATGATGGGATGGTAGGGTCCGAGCACCGGTCCGAGCGCGTGCGCCCGCTTCTCGGAGCCCTCGATGCACTCCTTGTAGAAGTCGTTGCCGAAGATGTTGACGCCGTAGGACCCCGTGAGGTCGTAGGAGGTGTTGCCGTCGACATCCGTAATGGTGACACCGCGCGACGACTCTACGAATGTCGAAGTGCCCAAATGCTCGCGGACGAGACGCGAGAACTGGAATGGCACGCGGTATGTTTCGGTGAAGTGCAGGTCGGAGATCTTTTCCGCCGCGTCCTTCGTCATCGCGCGGCCCTTGGGGTAGCGCTCGGCGTAGAGGCTTGCGAGGCGGAAGAAGCCGTCCCTGCGCAGGCCTGCGATGTTCGCCGGCGCGCCGTCGCAGGCGAAGTACGCATCGCCTTCGAATTCGTAGAACGGAAGCAGCTTTGCCACCCGGCGGGACATCTTGGAGTGCCCGGCGAGCGAGCGGTGCTTGGCGCGGGACAATTCGATCCGCGCCTTGATCTTCGGGAAGGCGGCGGCAGCGGACGCTGCGGCGGCCACGGACAAAGAAAGAATCGGGAGTGTCGTTTCCATGACAACAAGCGCTAATACTGTGAGCTGACAGATTCATGACAGTCAAAGCCCTCATCGCCTCTTTCACCCAGCAGGAAGACCTCAACTTCCTGTTGACCAACCGCATCCCGCGCGCCGCGTTGACCCGGTTCATGGGCTGGTTCTCCAAGATCGAGAACCCGCTGGTGCGGGACGGCTCCATCGCGCTGTGGAAGCTGTTCTCCGACCTCGATCTCACGGAGGCGCGCAAGACCCATTTCCGGAGCCTGCACGACTGCTTCACCCGGGAGCTCAAGCCTGGCTTGCGGCGCTTTGATCCGGACCCCTCCATTGTCGCCAGTCCGTCCGACGGCATCGTCGGCGCCCATGGCCGGATCGCCGATACCGAGCTGTTCCAGGTCAAGGGCGCGCCGTACTCGCTGCTCGATTTGCTCGGCGATTCCGTGCTGGTCAACCAGCACCGCAACGGCTCCTTCGTCACGCTGCGGCTGACCTCGAGCATGTATCACCGCTTCCACGCGCCCTTTGACGCGCATATCGAACGCGTCACGCTGATCCATGGCGATGTCTGGAACGTCAACCCGATCGCGCTGAAGCGGGTCGAGCGTCTGTTTTGCAAGAACGAGCGCGCGGTGATCCGCACGCATTTGTCCACCGGCGAAGCTGTGACGCTGGTGCCGGTCGCCGCGATCCTGGTGGCAAGCATCCGCCTGCACTTCCTCGACATGGTGCTGAATGCGCAGGCCAGGGGGCCGGTCAATTTTCCCTGCGACGTCAACGTGAGCAAGGGCGAGGAGCTCGGCTGGTTCGAGCACGGCTCGACCATCATCATTCTCGCGCCCGGCGATTTCACCTTCTGCGACGGCATCGCCGAAGGCACGCGCATTCGCGCAGGTCAAGCGTTGCTGAGAAAAAACTAGCCTTCAATCCGCCGCGGCGGCCGCTTATATCGTCGGTGGGGACGTTTCTACGACGACGGATGTGGTGATGGCACGGGCGCCGGTCATGGCGGCGGGTGGTATTGTGCTGCGGCGAGGTGCGCCGCCGCTGATTGCCGTCGTGCGCCAGCGCAAGCGCAACGAATGGGTTTTGCCCAAGGGCAAGCTCGACGACGGCGAGACGCCGAAGCAAGCTGCGCATCGCGAAGTGCGGGAAGAGACCGGCCACGACGTCGCCATCCACGAATTTTTGGGTACGCTCGTCTATCAGTCAGGTGGCCGCTCCAAGGTCGTGCATTTCTGGCGCATGGAGGCCGGGGGCGGTCCCGTCCGCAAGCTGATGAACGACATCAAGGTGGTCGACTGGCTGCCCCTGGAAGACGCGCTCGCGCGCCTGTCGCGCGAGTATGAGCGGGTGTTCCTGACCCAGGTTGGCCCGATTGCGCTCGCCGCGGCGGGGCTTACATCTTCGCCTGCGCCCGAGCCGCCACCGCTGGCGACCGACGATGTCGATGCGGCTTTGCAGACACTGACACCGGCTGAAGCAGGCTCGGTGGGCGAGTTGCGGCACGGTCTGTTGCAGAAGATGAAAGCCTGGCTACGCGGAGAGGCGTGAGTTTTCTTCACCTCGCCCCGCGTTGACGGTGCACCCTCGCCCCTTGTGGGAGAGGGTGGCGGGCCCCCCGGGCGGGGGGGGGGGGGGGGGGGGGGGGAAGGGCGGGGGCGCGGGGGAGGGGCAGGCGGCGCGCCCACCACCAAAACCGGCGTCGCGCCCCCCCGCCACACCCGAGACTGACCGAAATG
>NZ_JBVVPP010000008.1:196187-230527 GCF_055811315.1 Bradyrhizobium sp. MI1.4
CGCCCGGGTGTTTGCATAATATTAAACCCGGGCCCCCGGGGCGGGGGGTTTTTTTCCCCCCCCCCCCCCCCCGGCCCGGGGGCCCCCCCCCCCCGGGGGGGGGGGGGGGGCCCCCCGCCCCGGGGCGCGGCGGGTGAGGGGTGTCTCTCCACGCGCGAAGCTGTCGCAATGGATTCGCGGTGAGAACCCCTCATCCAGCGCTTCGCGCCACCTTCTCCCACAAGGGGAGAAGGAAGAAAGTCATCGCCGCTCCTTCTCCTTCGGAACTGGAGCTGGCCTTCGCGGCGCTGCGGGGCGTTGTGCGGCGGGGAGGCGCTGCTGGAATCCGCCCGGGCGCTGCATGCCCGGCTGTTGAGCAGCGGGCGGCTGGCCGGGCTGCATGCCGGTGCGCGGAAGTTGCGGCTGCGGACCGGGCTGCTGTTGCGTGCCGCCCGGCTGCGGCGGCGCGACTCCGCCGGGCTGCGGCGGAATCTGCCCACCGCGCTGCGGCTGGTTTTGTGGCGTGCCGTTAGGCTGCGTGCCTTGCCCGATGCGCGGCGTACCTCCCGCCGGTCGCCGAGCGCCTTGCTGTTGCTGACCTTGACCCACGCGCGGCGCGCCTGGTTGCACTGCGCCGCCTTGGCCCTGCCGCTGTGGCTGGGCGCCTTGACGGCTTGGCGTGCCTGGCTGTTGCTGCCCTGGACGGTTGTTCTGACCGGGCTGGCCGTTCGGCCGCTGCGGCTGTTGCGGCTGTTGTCCTGGCGCCGTGTTCGGCCGCAATTGTTGCTGTTGCGGCGGCTGGAACGGCCGCGGAATGCGCGGGCTCGCGGTCGGATTGGCGCGGCGGAAGTCGCGCTGCTCGGTGACGATCTGCCGGCCCGTGGTTTGCGCCAGATGCACCTGGCTGACGAAGCCGCGGTCGCGCGCGATCTGCTGTGCGGGAATCGTGATCGGCACCGCGGCAAAGCGCATGACGCCGGCCGCGGCTGCGCCCGGCCGGATCGCAAAACCGCTCGCGCCTTGCGTCAGCGCGCCGAGCCGGGTCCCACTTGTGCGGTCGTCGACGTCGATGTGTCCGACCCGGCCATCGGCGTCGGGATAGAGCTTGATGTTGACGTTGTTGGTCTTGTTCGCGGCCGCGCCTTCCGGCACCTCGACCACGCCCGTGGTGCCGCGGATGCCGAGCGTGGCCGTCGGCGTCGTGATCTTCATGTCGCCGGTCTTTGCCACCGCCGCCGCGACGAAGGCGACCGTGCCCTTGCCTATGTCGAAGATGCCTGCGTTGTGCTTGCCGCCGTCCTCATAGACGTAAGTGTCGATGGTGATCTTCGTGCTGGCGGAGAGGTTGAACGTGGTCGCGTCGTCGAAGGTGATGCCGAGCGATGAGTTCGTCGAAGTCTGCACGACGTCGTTGAGATAGATGTCGTCGCGCCCGCGCAGCGGATAGGAATTTTTGTCGCGGATCACGGTCGCGATGCCCGTCACCGTCGCAACGTTGCCGATCGGCTCGACGGCAGCGGGCTGCGCCTCGGTCGCGGGAGCGGGTGAAGCCGATGGCGTCGGCGAAGGGGCGGGCGACGGCTGCGCTTCTAGCTGCGCCTGCGCAAGCTCGATCGCATCGAATCCGAACGCAACGCTCGCGCCGGCCGGCGGCGACGCCAGCAGCACAAGCGCGAACATGAAGCGCCGCCAGGCCACGGTAAGAGTCACGAAGAATCCCGGTGAGAGATCGACCGATATCAGCCGCGTACAGCTGAACGGCGGATGAATGTCTATCGCACGGAGGCGGTGAACGTTCAAACGGTACGCGATGCTAGCTTGCGGCCAAGCCTCTCCACCGTCATGGCCGGGCTTGCCCCGGCCATCCACGCCTTGAAGCGCGGGACTAAGAACGTGGATGCCCGGGCCTTCGCCTCGCCGAAGCGGCTTCGGCCGCGCAGGCGGGACAAGCCCGGGCATGACGAAGAATGTGCATGTGTTGGAGACGACGCCTGCGGCGTCAGCTCACGCGCTTCCAGGTCTGGCCGCCGCAGAACATGCCGCCGAAGGCGCAGCCCTGCACGCGCATTGCATTCGGGCCCTTCATCGCGATCGTCGAGTCGTAATTGCGGCCGGAGTCGGGATCGTGGATACGGCCGCTCCACTTCGCGCCGTCGGGCTTCATGTTGATCAGGATGCGCTCGTTGGTCTTTGCGGCGTAGCCGCAGAGATTGACGCCGCACTGTTCGACGCGGACATTGCCCTTGTTCTCTTCGGTGGCCCAGACGCCGATCGGTGTGTTGGCAACCGCGACAGGCGCGGCGGGCACCGGGGCCGGAGCAACCGCGACCGGCGCGGGCGCAGGAGCGGGAGCCGCAACGGGCGCGGTCTGCGTCGTGGCGTCGTAACCGACGGACGGAACAGCGGCAACCGTCGTGCTCGGTGCTGCGATAGCGGGCGCTGCCGGCGCAGTCGCCTGCACCGGGGGCTGCTGCACGGGATGCTGCTGCACCGGAGCCGGCGCGGGCTGCGCGGTCGTGGCAGGAGCCGGCGTGGTGTCGACGTCATCGTCTTTGGAGCCAAGGCCCTTGAGGTTGATGTTGTTCAGCTTGATCGGCTTGTCCGAGAGGCCCGGCGCGACGATGGTCACGCAATTGAGCGAGGCGCAGTTGCGTGGCGTCTCGATGCGGATGTTCTGGCCTTCGATCTGGAACGAGATCGCATTGCCGGCATGCGCGGCGGCGGTGGACGCGAGGAAGAGGGCGGTGGCGGCGATGGTGAGCTTGTTCATGACAACCTCCGAAGATGTGTGGTCCCGATGGGACTGAAGTCGCGGGTGGATGAAGCGTGGTTCGACCCTACGCCGGGCTGGCCGGACGTTCTGTGATAGACGTCACAACGGCTCGCCGCGGCTGGGTGACGCAGCGCACATTCGGTCGCGATTCCATTTGCGTAACGTCGTCGCCACACAGAGGGAGGCGCCGATGACGCGGCTTGTGACTTCGCTTGGCACATTGATCGCGCTGCTGGCGATTGCGCCCGCAGCCGAGGCCGGGTCTTACGCGTTCTCGATTGGCGGTCATCGATTTCAGGTCGAGGCGCCCAGGGATTGCCGATCGGCTTCCTGTGTCTCGGTTTCCTCCCATCGCAGCTTTCGGCCTGACGTCGACACGACGCCAGCCCCTGCGCCGGTGCTTCCGCCGCCGCAGCCGCTCTATCCCGTGGCTCCGGTCAGGCCAGCGCAAGCGATTGCGGTCGCGCCTGCGACGGCGCAGACGGCTCCTGTCCTTGCCTCAACGACCTCGCAGCCAATTGTCCTGCCGCAGGCGCCAAGCTCCAATCCGCCACGGGTGGAGCTACCGCAGACGGATCCGCCGAAGACCGTCGCGCTCGATCCGCCGCGCATGGAGGCACCCGTCGTCGCGCCAAGGCCGCAGCTCGAGCAGACCGTGACGAGCCCTGAGCGCGGCGACGACGAACTCTCCTATTTGCCGCTCGGCGAATGGGAGAGCGCAGGCGCCAAGGGCACGGTCCGCATCGAACGCTGCGGTCCTGCACTGTGCGGCTTCGCGCTGACTGAAGCATCGACCAGGGGCGAGAGCGTGCTCGTCAACATGAAGCCGAAAACGCACGACGTCTGGACCGGCAACATCTACAGCCGCTCCAGCGGCAGTACCTATTATGCGAGGATGACGCTGAAGAGCTCCGGCAAGCTTCACGTCGAAGCCTGCGCACTGGGCCATTTCTGGTGTTCCGGCAACGACTGGACGCGAGCCGAAGAGCGGCCGGAGAAGCTGATCACGACGTCGCGGCAGTGGAGCGCGCGGTCGTAAGGGAAGCGTTCGATACCTCCGGCTGAAGCCGCTAGATCATGCCTAGCACGATGGCACCGACAAAGGCCATGGCGAGGTACGCGGTGATAACGCTCAGTCTCCCGGCGAACGTCATGAGGTCGCTCCCGCTGTCGCGCCGCCTTGCGCGAGAGGATCATGGTTAACAGAGAGTCTCTTTTCGAAAAAGTCAGCCTTGCTGTCGCTCGTCACCGGCAGCGCTCCTGCTGGCGCCGGCCGACATGGTTAAAGAACACTGAAATCAACACGTTGAAGAGTCTTTAAGTAAATTCACCGAACGTGCGTGCATGACGCGCGGAGTTCGTTTGTATCTCGTCGGCTCCATCGTCCTTGTTTCGTTAGCGGGTTGCGGACGCGGCGTCTTCCAGGCCGAACGTGAACCGTGGCGGGCCGAGGCCGAAGCCGCATGCCTGAAATCAGGCGCGGTGAAAGAAGGGCCGGATCTCGTCCGCATCGACCCGATTTCCGGGCCGGGCATGTGCGGCGCGGAGTTTCCGCTCAAGGTCGCCGCCCTCGGCGAAGGCTCGAGCAGTTACGGCTTTGCCGATGAGGATTTGCGACCACCCGGGAGCATCGGCAACCAGCCGCGCTGGCCGGTGACGCAGCCCCGATCGAATTACCCGCAGAGCCAGAACTATCCGGCATCGTCCTATCCGCAACGCTCAAACTATCCCGAGACCGCGGTGCGCCAGCCCTCCGGCTATGGCGCTTCCCCTGGTCCAATGCCTCTGAATGCGCCCGGTGTGGCGCAGCAGGAAGACGAGATCGATCTGCCGCCTGAGGGCACCGATGCCGCAGGCGCGTCGCGCTACATGAATGCGCCGAGCTATCCGGCGCGGCCGGCGCCCTACTCGCAGGCGCCCGCGCAGCAACCGCCGCCGCGTCTTGGTCCGGCACAGGGCAATCCCGTCACCGCCGTCGGCCCTGTTGCGATCAAGCCGGTTGCGACGCTGGCCTGTCCGATCGTGTCCGAGCTCGACCGCTGGCTTGCCGACACCGTGCAGCCCTCGGCGATGCGCTGGTTCGGCAGCCGCGTCGCGGAGATCAAGCAGATCTCCGCCTATTCCTGCCGCGGCATGAACGGCAATTCGCATGCCCATATTTCCGAGCACGCCTTCGGCAATGCGCTCGACATCGCCGCCTTCGTGCTCGCCGACGGCCGCCGCGTCACCGTGAAGGATGGCTGGCGCGGCATGCCGGAAGAGCAGGGATTCTTGCGCGACGTGCAGTCGGGCGCGTGCGTGCATTTCACCACGGTGCTGGCGCCGGGCTCGAACGTCTATCATTACGATCACATCCACGTCGATCTGATGCGCCGGGCCAGCCGCCGCCTGATCTGCCAGCCCGCCGCCGTTTCCGGCGAAGAGGTCGCCGCGCGCGCGGGCGGGCGCAATCCCTATGCGAATGCGCGCGATCCCTCCGTGACCGGCTCGCTCGGTACGCGCAAGAGCATGGCGCGAAAACACGAAGAGGACGAGTACGCCGACGATTGAGGATTGCGCGTGGAGCCAGCCTGGATGGAGCGAAGCGCAATCCAGGCAAGGCGTTCCCGCATTCAGCTTCGCTCCATGCAGGCTACGCCCCCACGCCGGACGGCCTCGCGCTGACCCCAGCCTGTTCAGCCGGCGTCGCGACTTCAGCAGAGCGCAGCTCGGGCGCAAAAATTTGCGCACCCGCAATTCCTGCCTAAGCTGTTGAAATTAAAGACACAGTTGTGCCGCGGCCGGCATTTCCGGTAGTTGGCACGGTCGCTGCAATGAGGAGGCTGCCACGAAGCGGCGCTGCCGGCGCCGTGAGCCAGCGGATCCCGTCATGCAGATGCCTGTCACCCCTCCTTATTCGGATCTCGAACAGCGCGTGCTGTCGCGCATCACGGAGGAGCGCTGGCTTGAACTCGCGTCCGAGCTGATCCGCACCGGCCAGCCCCGTTCCGGCAATCCGCTGGATCCCGATTTGCCGCCCGCCGAGGAAGAGGCGATCTCGATGCTGGTCGCGGGCAAGCTCGAAGCGCTCGGCATGGAGGTCACCAAGCACAGCGCGCAGCCGCACCGGCCGAACGTGCTCGGCGTGCTCAAGGGACGGGACGGCGCCCCCTCGCTCATTCTCAACGACCATCTCGACACCTATCCTGCCGTCGAGCCCGAGAAATGGCACATGACGGATTTCGATCCGTTCAAGGCGACGCGCCACGGCGATCTGCTCTATGCGCGCGGCACGTCCGACACGCGCGGAAACCTCGCTGCATCCTTGCTCGCAGTGCAGGCCCTGACCGAAGCGGGCGTGAAGTTCGATGGCACCTTGATGTGCTGCTACACCGTCGATGAGGAGCGGAACGGCACCGAGGGCTCCATCTACATGCTGAACAAGGTCGGCCTGACCGCCGACTACGAGATCACCGCCGAGCCGACCGCCTGGGGTGACGTCAACAAGGACTGGGGCATGAACCTGTCGGTGGCCAATTCCGGCCACTGCCTGATCGAGCTCACCGTTCACGGCATCAAGTCGCACATCTGGCGGCCGGACATCAGCGTCAACGCCATCATGGAAGCGGCAAAGCTGTTGCCGAAACTGAAGGACATGGCGTTCACGCATGTCCCCAGCAAGTTCATGGGACATACGCCGCCCTGCTGCGCCGTGGTGCGCATTCGGTCCGGCCTGCCTGGCGAGATGCAGTTCTCGCCGGATGCCTGCACCATCACGCTTGCCGTGGTCGGCATCGTGCCCGGCATGACGCTGTCGAGCGTGATTGCGGATATCGAGCGTCTCGGACGGGACACTTTTGGGGGCGTGAACGACGTCAAGGTGGAGGTGCGCCAGGTGCCGGGCTCGCTGTTCGTCAACGCCACCGAACCGGTGCCAATCGAGGAGGAGCCCTGCCGCTCCCTCCGCGCGGTTTACCGGCGTCTGATGGGCCGCGAGCCCGGGGTCAACCGCAAGAATGCCTTCAACGACACGATCCGCTTCCGCGAAGCTGGAATCAATGCGGTGACGTTCGGTCCCGGAGAAGACGGCTGGGCCGTCGACAACGAGAACATCTCGATCACCAAGTCGGTGATGGCGACGCGGATCTACGCGCTGACCATCATGCAGATCCTGGGAGTGCGGACATGAGCGTCGAGGCGACCCACATGACGATTCCAATCTCGCCGGATCGCACCCGACGCGGCAGCTTCCGGCTGCGGCTTCCGAAGGTCTCGCGATCGGTGCTGCTCTCGACGCTGACCGTGGCCGTGCTGCTGGCCGGCTGGGCCATCGTCACGGAGATGGGCTGGGCCAACGAGCTGTTCCTGCCGAAGCCGCAGGCGGTCTGGGCCGCGTTCGTCAAGACGATCACGAAGGGATATCAGGGCGCGACCCTGCTTCAGCATCTCGGCGCAAGCCTCTATCGCATCCTCACGGCCTTCACGCTGGCCTGCCTGATCGGCATCCCGCTCGGCGTCCTCATGGGCGTGTCGCGCAACGCGCGCGCGCTGCTCAATCCGCTGATCGAGTTCTACCGGCCACTGCCGCCGCTCGGACTTTATACGCTGCTGGTGATGTGGCTCGGCATCGGTGAGAGCTCGAAGCTGTCGCTGCTGTTTCTTGCCGGTTTGCCGGGCATCGTCATCTCGACCATCCAGGCCGTCACCAGCGTGGACCCGGTCTATGTGCGCGCCGCCCAGTCGCTCGGCGCGACCCGGCGCCATTTGCTGTTTCACGTCTATTTGCCGGCGGCGGGACCGCTGATTCTCGCCGGCATGCGCATCTCGCTCGGTTTCACCTACACCGTTCTCGTCGCCGCCGAAATCGTCGCGGCCTCCGCCGGCATCGGCTGGATGATCTGGGACGCCGCAAAGTTCCTGCTGTCCGACGTCGTGATCATGGGGCTGATCGTGCTCGGTCTCACCGGCGTCGTGCTCGACCTCATGATGCGCGGCATCGCGAAACTGTTGATGCCGTGGGCCTGAATCCAATTCTGATCGTAGGGGAGACCTCCATGAAGAGACTGATTGCGACGCTCGCGGTAACCACGTTGGCGCTCACGGCCGCAGTCCGCGCCGAGGACAAGCCGGCGAAGGTGACCGTCGGCTATCTGAACCTGGTGAATGCGCAACTGGTCACCAAGCATCTTGGCCTGCTCGCCAAGGAGATGCCGGGCGTCGACATCAAATACGTCAAGATCGGCGGCGGCGGCGACATGCTGCGCGCGATCGCCGGCAGCGACGTCGACTTCGGCGGCCTCGGCAACCCGCCGACCGCGATCGGCGCGACGCGCTCCCTGCCGATCAAGGGCATCCTGGTGATCAACATGCTCGACTACGTCGAGTCGATGGTGGTCCGCGCCGACAAGAACATCACCTCGCTCAAGGACCTCAAGGGCAAGACGGTGGCGGCGCCGTTCGGCTCCACGACGCACTACCTCCTGCTCCAGGCGCTCAAGGAGGAGGGTGTCGATCCCGCCTCGATGAAGATTCTGGACCTCGCGCCGTCGGACATCGCGGCGGCCTGGCTTCGCGGCGACATCGACGCGGCCTGGTTCTGGGAGCCGAATCTCGGCAAGGCCGTGAAGAACGGCGGCAAGATCCTCGTCACCTCGGGCGAGATGGCCAAGCGCGGCTACCCGACCTGGGACATCGGCGTCGTCATGAATGCGTTCGCGGAGAAGTATCCATCCTACGTCGACAAGTTCATCAAGGCCGAATGCGAAGGCATCGATTTCTGGCTGAAGAACCCGGAGAAGACTGCCGAAATCATCGCGGAAGAGCTTTCGCTGCCTCTCGAGGACGCGCAGCGAATGATGAAGGGCACCGGGATGATCCCCTGCAGCACGCAGCTCACGGAGGAGTATCTCGGCACATCCGCGAAAAAGGGCAAGTTCGTCGACACGCTGATCTCGACCGCCGATTTCCTGGTGAAGCAGGAGCGCTTGCCGAAGCTGCTGCCGCGCGCCGACTTCGAAGCCTTCATCCAGCCCGCCTATCTGGAGAAGGTGATCGGCCGCTAGGGTCGGTGCCGGCGGGCTTGCCTCGCCGGCACATTGTCAATTCCTGCAAGCACGTGACCGACATGAATCTCGCACCTCGCCACCTCCGCGCCGCCTATCGCCGCGGCGAGCTCAAGCCGTCCGATGTCGCCGCGCACGTGTTGTCGCGCCTCGATGACGCCGACCAGAGCGGCGTCTGGATCTCGACGGCAAATCCCGAAAGCGTCATGGCAACGGCGTGCGCGCTCGATGCCCGCATTGGCGAGATCGGCGAGCTGCCGCTCTACGGCCTCGTGTTCTCGGTCAAGGATTGTATCGATGTGGCCGACGAGCAGACCACCTCGGCCTGCCCGGAATTCGCCCACACCGCGAAAGACACGAGCCCGGTTGTTGCCGACGCCATCGCCGCCGGCGCGATCTATCTCGGCAAAACCAATATGGATCAGTTCGCGACCGGCCTCGTCGGCGTGCGCTCGCCCTATGGCATCGCCCGCAACCCGCACAACCCCGACTACATCCCCGGCGGCTCCAGCTCGGGCGCAGCGGTATCGGTCGCGACGGGCACCTCGTCCTTTGCGTTCGGCACCGATACCGGCGGATCGGGCAGGGTGCCGGCGTCCTATTGTGGCGTGACCGGCTTCAAGCCGGCGCCCGGCGCCTTCAGTCAGCGCGGCATGGTCTACGCGTGCCGTAGTTTCGATACCATCTCGCTCTACACGCGCGATCCCCGCGATGGCCACGAGATCTATCGCGTGTTGGCGCGGCGCGATGTCGAGGACTGTTTCTCACCGGTGGATTTCGCCGGATGGACGGAGCAGGCATCTCCGGCGCGGCCGCTCAACATCGCAACGCCGCGTCCGGATCAGCTCAGGTTCTTCGGCAATGCGGAGACGGAGGCGCTGTTCGGCGATGGACTCCGCAAGCTGCGGCAGCTCGATCTGTCGGTCGCATTGGTCGATTTCGCGCCGTTCATTTCGGTCAACGATTTGATGTTTTTCGGACCTTTCCTCGCCGAGCGGGACGTCTCGGTTGGCGCATTCCTCGACGCCAACCCGGAGGCGGGCGTGAAGATCGTGCGCGACCTCGTCATCGGCAGCCGCAAGTTCACGGCGGCCGACGCCTATCGTGCGCTCTACAAGGTCAAGGAGGTCCAGCGGTCGCTGCGCGATTTCTGGCAAGTTCATGATGCGCTGGTCGTGCCGACGGTCGGCACCGTGCTGAGCATCGACGACGTCGCGCGCGATCCGCTGACGGCCAACTTCAACAACGGCTATTACACCAACTACGCCAACCCGCTTGGGCTGGCCGCCATCGCCGTTCCAAACGCCGTCACCGTAGCCGGCGTGCCCTATGGCATCACGTTCCTGGCGCCGGCCGGCCGGGAGCGCCTGCTCACCGATCTGGCTTGCGCTTTCATGGGGGCTTCGGCCGAGCCAGAACATCTGCGCCGCGTTGCAATCCGAGCGGAGACCTCCTAGCCTTCGAGCCGTCACTCGAAGGGAGACCGATCGTGGGGCGCAGCGATGCGCATGAGGTGGCCGATCCAGCTGAGCCGCGCGCCGAACTGCCACGGCCCGGGACCGGACGTTATGTGCTGAAGGCGTTGGACAAGCCCGATCTGGAGCTGGTGATGCGAACCGGCAGGCTCGCGACCTACCAGAACCGCGAATATCTGCTGCGGGAGGGCGAGCCCGCAAACGGCATCCACATCATCCTGAACGGGATCGTCGAAAGCACCCATGCCGGCACGCAGGGGCGCGAACTGATGCTGTCGACCTGGGAGGCCGGCGACTTCGTCGGCGCGCCCTATATCCTCGGCGATCACCGCCACAGCTGGTCGGCCCGCGCGCTCGGGCGCGTCGAAGCACTGCATCTCGACCAGGATGCGGTCCGCCGGTTGATCGCGCAGTCGCCGCCGTTCGCAGTCGCGCTGATCGAGTGCCTCGGCTTCAAGGGCGAGACCTATTCGATGCTGGCGCAGACGCTGGCCGGGCAGAAGGCGGCGGAACGGTTGGTGCTGCTGCTGGTCAAGCTGTGCGAGAACGCGGCCCAGGACGAGAGCGGCCCGATATCGCTCGGCCGCATCACGCAGGCCAATCTCGCGCGCATGATCGGCGCGACGCGCCAGTCGATCAGCCTGATCCTCAGCCGCCTCCAGGACGACGGCATCATCTGGACCGGCCCGACCAAGATGGTCGTCAACGATCTCGCCGCGCTCCGCAAGCAGGTAGCAGTAGGCGTGGACCAGTAGGGTCAGCTTACCGACGCAACGGAAGTCTCCGCCTTGAGCATGATGAGCGCCTGTGACCGGAGCGCACGTGCTGTTTGTAATCTTCGATAGTCCTTTAGCGCACAGGGACTGCGCGGCTCGTCTGACATCAGCTTTGGGCCAGCAAACGCACTAGCTTCAACCGAACTGGAACAATCTCCAAGCGATCCGTCGAAGAACGCTCCAAAAGCTCGGATGGAAGAAGCGCGGAAGAGAAACAAAAAGGGTGAATGTCTACAGCAGATCCGGCGCTGCGTTTCAGTGGAAGAAAGCAGGCGAACTTGTAGCCGATAGCATCGAGGTTGTGCCGACGACAATCCATCCCGGTAACAGCCACCTGACGCTGGTGCTGCGGACTGTCACGGAAGCGTCAACTAGCTCGAACTCGTCGCACTGACTTAGATCTCCCAGGGTGCGAGGGTTGTCCCAGCTGCAATCATCTGTGCAAACTGCGAGCATGGCAGCTGTGAACCACACCTCCCTGAGAAGCCGCGTCCGTCGCCTCTACGAGGGTACAACGCCCAGCGCCGTTGGTTTCCGCTATGCTTTGCTCGCGTTTGATGTTGTGACCATACTGTTCATCATCGGGACGTCGTTCCTGCACCCCAGTGAGATCATCGAAACCTTCGACCTGCTATTCGGCGCAATGATATTGGCCGATTTTTCAGCACGGCTACTCGCCCACCGGCATCCGCTTCGAAAGTTTGGCCGCCTCTCGACATGGGCTGACATGGTCGCCATCGTTTCATTCCTGGCGCCCCTCGCTGGCGAGGCTGGCGGCTTTCTGCGGATTTTGCGGACACTGGGACTGCTTCGTGACTACCAGATGCTCGCCAGGTTGCGCATGGATTCCTCATTCTTCCGTCGCAACGAGGAGGTCATCTTTGCCGTCACCAATCTTGCGGTTTTCATATTTGTCATGACGGGGATAGTCTACGAGACCCAGAAGTTTCGTAACGATCAGATTCGGAATTATGCTGACGCGCTGTATTTCACTGTGACCGCGCTGACGACGACTGGATTTGGCGATATCACCTTGCCAGGCACAATAGGTCGTTTGATAACCGTCGTGATCATGATTTTCGGCGTAACCCTGTTCTTCAATCTTGCGCGCGCATTGTTGAGTCCGAACAAGGTCAGATTTCCTTGCCCAACTTGCGGACTGCAGCGGCATGAGAGCGATGCCGTGCATTGCAAAGCATGCGGCGCTGTTCTCAATATTCCCGATGAAGGTTTGGCGTAGCTGTTGCTACCTCGGCGATCGAAACGTATTGCCATCATCAGGAGCGGTGCCGAAGCGGCCGTTCGGAGTGGATGGCGTTTTCGGTCGTGGGGGCCCGCTCGCGAGGCGCCCGCACATGATAGAGCTTTTGGCCTCTTTCTAGGCCCTTGCATCCATCGTAATCATCGCCGTGGTAACGGCCTTGTCTAGCGCCAGGCACCGTAGAAAATCACTTTCGAGCCGGCTTCGACGCTGCCGGCACCAGCCCCATGCAGCACTGCACCTCGGCCGGGACATTGTAGGTCCGCATGATGTGGCGGCTGTCGCGCAAGCCGGATGCCTCACGCTGCACCACCAACATCCAGAGCGCGTGGCCGGCTTCCATCACCAGCTTGCGTCGGGCCGGCTGCATCGCGGCCGGCACCTCGGGGAGGGCATGGGCGGCGTCGAACTCGCGCAGGCGCGCCAGCGCCTGTTCGAGCGTGCGGCCCATCCGTCCGAGCGCGGAGGCCTGTTCCTGGACAATCTCGTAATGGAGGATATCGACGGGCGGGCGGAGATCACGGGACATGAGCCCGAATATAATGCCGCCGGAGCGGCCTGCAACGCAGGCCCGACTTGCCGCTACTTCGCCCCGTACGCCGCGAGGAACATCCGCGTCGCGCTGTCGACGACTTCGCTCATGCGCTCTTCCGACGGTGCGGGCGCGGCCTGGAAGACGAAGGGCAGGAACAGCGAGGCCTTGCACAGTTCCATGAACTGCGACGCCGCCAGATCGCAATCGTCGATTTCGAGATCGCCGGCGGCGGCGTGGGCTTTGAGATAGTCGGAGAGGCGGTTGATCGACTTGTCCAGCACCTGCGCATAGTAGCGGCGGCCGAGATCGGGCATTCGCTCGGCGATCGCCATCACGGTGCGGATCGCCGATCCGCCGCCGGGCCGGCACAGCAGACGGTTGTAGGCCCGGCCGAAATCCTTCAGCGTGGTTTCAACATCGCGTGCCGGATCGAAATTGAACGCGACCTGACCGTGCTGGAGCGCCTCCTGTTCGAGGATCGCTTCGAACAGCGCGCATTTGTCGGCGAAGTAGACGTAAAGCGTGCCCTTGGAGACCTGCGCCGCGCGGGCGATCTCGCCCATGCTGGCACCGTCAAACCCGAGATCCATGAACACCTTGCGGGCCCCGTCCAGGATCTGGCGGCGTTTGGAGCTGTCCTCCTCCTGGACGACGTGGAGATGTTCGCGGCCGGCTACAACCATTGGTTCAGGGTCTCGGAAAGTTTTTGCATCGGTCCAAGGTGATGAAACCGAAATAAAGGATTCGGGCCGGTAGGGTCCGTTCGGGTATTATCTATATTGACCGAACCGTTCGGTCAATGATATTTGGGATGGGTGAGAGGGAACCGGCCGTAGGGCGGGTTGTCCCTCATCGCGCTTTTTTGGGGAGGCCTCCATGGCCGTAGTGAGAGACCAGGCTGCGCGCGTCCTTCGCCCGGACGCCGTGGAGACGCCGGCGCCCGCGGGTGGTGACGCTGCCACCGAGACGTCTGTGGCTCTCGCCGAGCAGTTGCGCTCTCATGTGGCCGAGGAAACCAAGCGCCGTCCCAGCGAGGCGCCGGAGAAGCCCGTGACCGACAAGCCGGCCGCAGCCCCAGACGCGCCCGCCGCCGGCGCGCCGAAGTCCGGCAAGCGCAAATTCGTGATGATGGGAGTAGGCCTCGTGCTGGCGCTCGCGGCCGCGAGCTATGCCGGCTACTACACGCTGGTCGGCCGCTTCTACGTCGCGACCGACGACGCCTATGTCCGCGCCAACAACACCATGCTGGGCGCGCGCGTGGCTGGCCACGTCTCCTCGATCCTCGCCGGCGACAACACGACGGTGCGCGCTGGCGACATCGTCTTCCGCATCGACGACGGCGACTACAGGATCGCCGTCGACGCCGCCGCGACCAGGATCGCGACCCAGCAGGCCACCATCGATCGCATCGGCCGCCAGGTCGCGGCGCTCGACAGCCAGGTCGCGCAGGCCAAGGCGCAACTCGTCTCCGCCGAAGCCGGCCTCAAGCGCGCCGACCTCGATTATGAGCGCCAGCAGGCGCTGAGCAACAAGGGTTTTGCCTCGCGCGCCACCTTCGAAAGCTCCGAAGCCGGACGCGACCAGGGCGCTGCCGCGGTCAAGGCCGCGCAGGCCGCCTACGATGTCGCGCTCAGCAATGTCGACGTCGCCAAGGCGCAGCAAGCCGAAGCGCAGGCGCAGCTCGCCGAGCTCAAGACCACGCTGGCCAAGGCCGAGCGCGATCTCGCTTTCACCGCGGTGCGCGCGCCGGTCGACGGCACGTTCTCGAACCGCCTCGTCAGTGCCGGCGATTTCGTCGCGGTTGGCCAGCGGCTCGGCAACGTCGTGCCGCTCGATCACGTCTATATCGACGCCAATTTCAAGGAGACCCAGCTCAAGCGCATCCGCCCCGGCCAGCCTGTGACGATCAAGGTCGATGCCTACGGCATGCGCAAGTTCTCCGGTGTCGTCGACAGCATCGCAGCGGGCGCGGGCTCGGTGTTCACGCTGCTGCCGCCTGACAATGCCACCGGCAACTTCACCAAGATCGTGCAGCGCGTGCCGGTCCGCATCCGCGTGCCGAAGTCGGTCGCGAAGCAAAACCTGCTCCGCGCCGGCATGTCGGTCACTGCAACGGTCGACACCAACAAGGGCGCGGCCGACGCCGACAGCGAGGTCGATCTCGACGACGCCACCATGATCCATCCGCAGTAGCGCGCCTGCGCCGCGAGGTCAGACCATGGCGAACGCCACGACCGCTTCACCTGCCATGATGGCGGACCCCGCTTCGGAGCGCATCGCGCCGAAGCGGCTGTTCGCTTTCATCATCATGGTGTTCGGGATGTTCATGTCGATCCTGGACATCCAGATCGTCTCGGCGTCCCTGAGTGAAATCCAGGCCGGCCTGTCGGCAAGCTCTAGCGAGGTCTCCTGGGTCCAGACCGCCTATCTGATCGCCGAAGTGATCGCGATCCCGCTGTCGGGATTCTTGTCGCGCGCCTTCGGCACGCGGCTGTTGTTCGCAATCTCGGCGGCAGGCTTTACCGCATCGAGCCTGCTCTGCGGCTTCGCCACCACCATCGAGGAGATGATCCTGTGGCGCGCGCTGCAAGGTTTTCTCGGCGCCGGCATGATCCCGACGGTGTTCGCCTCGGCCTACACCGTCTTCCCACGCACCAAATTCCACATCGTCGGTCCCATCATCGGGCTCGTCGCAACGCTGGCTCCGACCATCGGGCCAACTGTCGGCGGCTACATCACCGACCTGATGTCCTGGAACTGGCTGTTCTTCATCAACATCGTGCCTGGCATCGGCATCACCATCGGCGTGCTGGCGCTGGTCGATTTCGACGAGCCGCATTTCGAGTTGCTCGACCGTTTCGACTGGTGGGGGCTGCTGTTCATGGCCGGCTTCCTCGGCACGCTGGAATACGTGCTGGAGGAAGGCCCGCAATATGAATGGATGCAGGACCCCTCGGTCGCGATCTGCGCCTGGATCTGCGGCATCTCGGCGATCGCCTTCTTCTGGCGCGTCTTCACGGCGGCCGAGCCGATCGTCAATCTACGCACCTTTTCCAACCGCAATTTCGCGATCGGCTGCGTCCTTCAGTTCTGCATCGGCATCGGCCTCTACGGCCTGACCTACATCTATCCGCGCTACCTCGCCGAAGTGCGTGGCTACAGCGCACTGATGATCGGCGAGACCATGTTCGTCTCGGGCATCACCATGTTCCTGATCGCGCCGGTGGTCGGGCGTCTCATGGCGAAGTACGACATGCGCTACATGATCGCGTTCGGGCTCGTCGTGTTCGCGCTCGGCTCCTACCAGATGACCTGGATCACGCGCGACTACGATTTCTATGAGTTGCTGATTCCGCAGATCCTGCGCGGCATCGGCATGATGTTCGCGATGGTGCCGACCAACAACATCGCGCTCGGCACGCTGGCGCCCGACCGGGTGAAGAACGCCTCGGGCCTCTTCAACCTGATGCGCAATCTCGGCGGTGCCGTAGGTCTCGCCGTCATCAACACCGTGCTCAATGACCGCACCGATCTGCACATTACGCGCCTGCAGGAGCGTGTGACCTGGGGCAACGCGACCGCGACCGAAACCCTGACCATGTTCATGCAGAAGTTTCAGGGGCTTGGCGATTCCACGCTGATGGCGATGAAGCAGCTCAGCCAGCTCGTGCATCGCCAGGCCGTGGTGATGGGCTTCGGCGATGCTTTCTTCATCCTGACGCTGTTCTATCTCGGCCTCACCCTGCTCGTCACACTGTTGAAGAGGCCGGCCTCGCCGTTCGGCGCCAGCGGCGACGCGCACTAATTTGCAACACTCGTGCGTGATCTCGCGCGAGCCCCGTTGCAAATCACCGCTGACACATCTATAAAGCGCACCTCATTCCATCGAACCGGGAGGATTTGCATGATTTCGTCGCATTCGCAGATCGCACGCCCGCGCTCGATGATGTTCTGGCTCGGTATGTGCTCGGCCTCCTAGAGGCCTCTTCCGCCAGCTTCGATTGGGCTCCTGGTCCCGATCGCCCCGCTTCCCAAGTCAAAACCAACTTTAAGTGACGCCGTCTCGGCCCTCGCGGCCGGCCTGCGTCCATCAATGGAGCCGGCCCGCGCCATAAGCGGCCGGATGATGCCATGACCGCTCTGTCAAAAAGGCCCGCGGCGATACGCGTGGTGCTGCCCTTCGTGTTCCGGCACTGGCTGAAGCAGCCGGGGCGTACCCTCATCGTCGCCGGCGGCTTGTTGGGTGCGACCATCGCCGACCTGTTCATGCCGGTCTTCTCCGGACATCTGGTCGACGCCCTGACGCGCGGCCCATCCGATTCCGCCGCGCGGCACGCGGCGCTGATGGCATTGGGCGGTATCGTGGCGCTGGGCGCAGCCTCCATGGTGCTGCGGCTGACCGGCCTCCAGGCCATCGTGCCGTTCTCGCTAAAGATCATGTCCGAGGTCGCGCAGGAAGCCTTCATGCGCGTGCAACGGTTCTCGACCGACTGGCACGCCAACTCCTTTGCGGGATCCACGGTGCGCAAGGTCACCCGCGGCATGTGGGCGCTCGACCTGTTGAACGACACCATCTTGATGGCGCTGGCGCCGTCGCTGCTGGTGCTGATCGGGTCGATGATCCTGCTCGGCCTGCACTGGGCCTCGCTTGGCGCGGTGATCGCGCTGGGCGCGCTGGCCTATGTCACGATGACGGTGCTGTTCTCGACGCGCTACATCGCGCCGGCCGCGCGCATCTCCAATGCCTGGGACACCAAGGTCGGCGGCACGCTGGCGGATGCGTTGACCTGCAACGCGGTGGTGAAATCGTTCGGCGCGGAAGCGCGCGAGGATGCGCGGCTTGCCCGTGTCGTCAACCGCTGGCGCGTGCGCGTGCGGCGGACCTGGCTGCGCTACAACTACACCAACCTGGCGCAGCTCTCGGTGCTGCTGGCCCTGCGCGCCTCCGTGATCGGCGGCGCCGTGCTGCTGTGGATGTCGGGGCGGGCCTCGCCCGGGGACGTCACCTATGTGCTGACGAGCTACTACGTCATCCATGCCTATTTGCGCGACGTCGGAATGCACATCAACAACCTGCAGCGCTCGGTCAACGACATGGAGGAGCTGGTGGCGATCCACGACGAGCCAATCGGGATTGCGGATGCGCCGGACGCGCGGTCGATCGCGATCGAGCGCGGCGAGCTCGTGTTCGACGACGTCACGTTCCATTATGGCGGCCATCACGCGCCGCTCTATGACGGATTGTCGGTCACGATCCGCGCCGGCGAACGCGTCGGTCTCGTCGGCCGCTCCGGCTCCGGCAAGACCACCTTCGTCAAGCTGGTGCAGCGGCTCTACGACGTCACCGGCGGCCGCGTTCTGATCGATGGGCAAGACATCGCCAAGGCCACCCAGCATTCGCTGCGCAGCCAGATCGCGATCGTGCAGCAGGACCCGATCCTGTTTCACCGCTCGCTCGCCGAGAACATCGCCTATGGCCGGCCCGGCGCCAGCCTGGAGGCGATCGAGCAGGCGGCACGGCTGGCCAATGCGCACGACTTCATCGTGCGCCTGCCCAAGGGCTACGGCACGCTGGTCGGCGAACGCGGCGTCAAGCTCTCCGGCGGCGAGCGACAGCGCGTGGCGCTGGCGCGCGCCTTCCTGGCGGACGCGCCGGTGCTGATCCTGGACGAAGCGACCTCGAGCCTCGATTCGGAATCCGAGGCGCTGATCCAGCAGGCGATGGAGCGGTTGATGCGAGGCCGCACCTCGATCGTGATCGCGCACCGGCTCTCGACGGTGAAGAGCCTCGATCGCATCCTGGTGTTCGACCGCGGCGAGATCGTCGAGCAAGGCACGCATGCCAAGCTCGCGGCCAGGCCCGGCGGCATCTATCGCGGCCTGTTCGAGCGCCAGGTGGTGGAGCTCGGACAGGTCGCAGCAGCGGAATGAGTGGCGCGCGGCCGGCGGACCAATGTCGGCCGCGTCGCCAAGGAATCGGTCAAGGATGGGTGACATGAAAGACCTGACCAACGGCTCCGTCGCGAAGCACATTCTGGGCATGGCACCGCCGATCATGGTCGGTATGGTCACGATCATGCTTTGCCAGCTGGTCGATCTGTACTTCGTCTCGGGCTTGGGCGATGCCGCGGTCGCGGGCGTGGCGGCGGCCGGCAATGCCGGCTTTCTCATCAACGCGCTGATGCAGGTGCTCGGCGTCGGCGCGGTGTCGTTGATCGCGCATGCCGTGGGACGCAAGGATCGGCCGGATGCCAATTTGATCTTCAATCAGGCGATCGTGCTGTCGGTGCTGTTCGGACTGTTGACCCTGGTCGCAGGCGCGGCGCTGTCGCGCGCCTACATGCATGCGATCGCCGCGGACGAAGCCACGATCGAGGCGGGGACCACGTATCTGCTGTGGTTCATGCCGGCGCTCGCGTTGCAATTCGCGAGCCAGGTGATGGGATCCGCGCTGCGCGCTACCGGCATCGTGCGTCCCACGATGCTGGTGCAGGCGCTTGCGGTGGCCATCAACATCGCGCTGGCGCCGGTTCTGATCGCGGGCTTGGGCACGGGCTATGCGCTCGGCGTTGCCGGTGCGGGGCTGGCGAGCTCGATCGCGGTGTTGATCGGCGTCGTGATGCTGCTTGCGCATTTTCGTAAGGTCGAACGCTATGTCGCCTTCAATCCGGCGCAGTGGCGTCCGCAGGCGCAGCATCTGAGGCGCATCCTCAATGTCGGCCTGCCTGCCGGCGGCGAGTTCGCGATGATGTTCATCCTCATGGCGGTGGTCTATTTCGTGCTGCGCGATTTCGGTGCGGCGGCGCAGGCCGGTTTCGGGATCGGACAACGGGTCCTGGGCCTGATCCAGATGCCGGGGCTTGCAGTTGCGCTCGCCGCTGGGCCGATCGCCGGCCAGAACATGGGCGCCGGAAAAGGCGAGCGCGTGCGCGAAACCTTCGTCAAGGCGGCGCTGATCACCAGTGTCGTGATGATAGGCTTCATGTGCCTCGCGCAGTTGAAGCCGCAGCTCCTGCTCTCGGGGTTCTCGAACGACCGGGAAACCATGGAGATCGCGTTCCTGTTCCTGCGGATCATCTCGCTCAACATGGTGGCGCAGGGCGTGATCTTCACCTGCTCGAGCATGTTCCAGGGCCTCGGCAATACCAAGCCGGTGCTGTGGAGTTCGGCAACGCGCGTGCTCACCTATTCGCTGCCGACGATCTGGCTGTCGACGCGGCCGGGCTTCCGGATCGAGCACGTCTGGTACCTGTCGATCGCGGCAACCACGCTGCAGGCGGCCCTGAGCTTGTGGCTGCTACGGCGTGAATTCAGGAAGCGCCTTGCCACGCTCCGGCATGAGAAGTCCCCGGAGCCGGCTGCGCCCAAGCGCGTGGCGTCTCCTGTACGCGCGCCAGCGTAGCGTTCGCTTGTCCCCGCCCCACGGCTCCGGCAAACTTGCCGCGCCGTGGGGATCGGCTGCAGGGGCCAAATGACCGAGGTGTTGAACGAGCAGCGGCCCAATTCCTGGCTCGCCGCGATCTGGGCGGCACGCTATCGCACGCCAGCCCGCTCCGTCGCGCTGATCGCGTTGCTGTTGCCGTGGACCACGACCGGGCTCATTTTCGCGCTCATTCCCTGGCTGATCGCGTTCGCGTTCCTCGACCTTCGCGAATTTCCGCGTTCGCTGCTTCGGGCAATCTGCCTGCTGCCGATTGCGCTGGTCCTACTCGCCGCTATCGGCACGCTCTGGTCGGATGCGCCGTGGCCGGACCGAATCCATGCGATCGGCCCGGCGGCGAAGCTGCTGGTAATTCCGCTTCTGATCTACCAGTTCGAGCGTTGGCCGTTTGGCGGCTGGGTGTTTTCCGCGTTCCTGGTATCCTGCACGGCACTGATGCTCTATTCCTTCGCCGTCGCCGTCGATCCCGCATTGTCGCTGAAACTCTATCTGTCGCGCGGGCCCTACAAGGTCGAAAGCGGGATCGCGGTGCGCAATTATATCGACCAGAGCCAGGAGTTCGCGCTCTGTGCGATCGCGCTGGTCTACCCGAGCGTGTCGCTGCTGCGACGAGGCCGCTACCGCGTCGCGGCGCTGTTCGTGGCGCTCGCGATCGGATTCCTCGCCAACATGATGTTCGTCGTGGTCTCGCGGACAGCGCTGGTGACGCTGCCGATCCTGATCGTGGTCTTCGCGCTTTTGCATTTGCGCCGCCGCACCGCACTCTTCGCCGTCGGCGCGATGGGGCTGTTGACCGTGCTGCTGTGGACCGCCTCGCCGCGTCTGCGCGCAACAGTCGCCAAATTCAACGGAGACTATGAGGTCAGCATCGCCGGCAATGATGTCAGCGGCATGGGGTCACGACTGGAGTTTTGGCGCAAATCGCTGGCGTTCACCGCGGACGCGCCGCTGCTCGGTCACGGCACCGGGGCGATCCGCGGCCTGTTCGCGCGCGCGGCTGTCGGCGAGAGCGGGGTTCGAGCGGAAATCGTCGGTGATCCCCACAACCAGACGCTCAATGTCGCCGTGCAGTGGGGCGCGTCGGGCGTCGTGATCCTCTATGCGCTCTGGTTCGCGCACCTCTCGCTGTTTCGCGGAGAGGGGCTGGCCTGCTGGGTCGGCCTTCTGGTCGTGGTGCAGAACATGCTGTCCTCGCTGCTCAATTCGCATCTGTTCGATTTCGCCGAGGGCTGGATCTACGTGCTTGGCGTCGGCATTGCCGGCGGCATGGCGCTCGCCGCGAAGACAATACGGAGTTAGTGCGTGCCCAAACTGTTCCAGACCAGGCCGAGGCCCGACAGGAACAACAGACCGAGCACGACATCGCCGAAATGCTTGTCGCTCAGCGCATGATAGACGCGCGCGCCGGCCCATGCGCCGATCAGCGTGCCCGGAAATGCGATCACTGCGAGCCAGACCACCTTGAACGCGACGAGGCCCGAGGCGGTCTGCAACACCAAGGCGGCGCCGAGCACGGTGAAATTGAAGAGCTGGAAGATGCCGCGCCGCTCGTGCTTGTTCCAGCCTCGGATGTTTGCCCACAGGATCGGAAGTGGCCCCGACAGTCCGGCAAGGCCACCCAAGATGCCGCCGGCAAAACCGATCGCGCCGTCGGCAATGCGGCCGCCGAACGTGACGGCGAGCGGCCGCTTGTTCAGATAGAGAGCCGTCGAAAAAACAAGGATCAGCACGCCGACGCTCAGCTTGAACACTTTTGGATCGGCGGAGGCGACCAGCATGGTGCCCAGCGGCACGCCGATCAGTCCTCCAATCAGGAACGGCCAGACCAGCGAGAGATCAAAACTCTTCCACATCGACGGCAGCGTCGAGCTCTGCGCGATCACCGAGCAGATCAGCACCAGGGGCACCGCGAGCGAGGGCGGCAGCACGTAGAGCCAGATGCCGAGCGCCATCAGCGCCGTGCCGAAACCGGCAAGGCCCGAGACGAAGCCCCCGGCCAGTGCGCCGAGCAGCAGCAGCCCGTAGGTGAGTATTTCCAACAGATTGTCCCTGTTATCTTGACGATCCCGAACTGTTGATCGCCATCGCTCGCATAGCACAGCTGCGGCCGTGCAGGTCAATTTCAAAACCGCACGCAAGCGTGATCCCCAGCAGCGGGCGTTCGCGAAAGACAGGCCTACATGACGCTCGTACTTCAAACTGGGGGCCCGCTCGACGCCATCATGCGGTTCGATCGGCCAGTCTCCCGAATGAGATATGGAGAAGGACGATGACCCGCACGAAGATTGCCGTCGCGGCCGCACTAGTGTCGGCGGCGGCATTGATGCCGACCATGGCGCAGGCCCAGTTTTCCGAGCCTGCGGCCTATCAGGCTGCCCATCCCGACCGCGACGTTCTGAATGGCGGCCAGCTCACGCCCGCCGCGCGCGGGGCTCTCGGCCAGCCGAGCGATGCCTACGCATCGCAAGCTTATCCATCGGCTGTTGCGCCGGTCGTGCGCTCCCACCATCGCCGGCAGCATCGATAGGTATTTGCTAGACGATCTGCCGGGTGTCGGCGGGCCTGTGCAGCGCGCTCATGAGGATGCGCAGCGCCTCCGTCAATTCCGCCCGGTTGCGCGCCGCGCCTAGCGAGACGCGTGCCGCGTGTGGTGCGGTCCCGTCGACGGTGAAGGCCTCGCCGGCGACGACTGCCAGTCCATTCCGCAGCAGATGCGCCGCGACATCGGGACGGTCCTCCGGCAGCCGCAGCCACAGATGATGCGCGGCGGGCTTGGCCTGGAACTCAAATCCCTTGAGCGCCCGTTGCGCGAGCTGCTGGCGGCCGATCGCCTCGCTTCTGATGGCGGTGATGATGCGGTCGGCGATCCCGGTCTCGATCCAATGCGTCACCAGCGCGACCATCAGCGGCGCCGGCATCTGCACCGTCGCCTGCAAAGAGCTACGCATCTCCCGCTGCGAGCTGCCGTCGGGCGTCACTAGATAGGCGACCCGTAGTGCGGGCGCCATACATTTTGACAGCGTGGTCGCGAGATATGTCTGATCCGGAATGAGATTGGCGATCGGCGATGCCGAGCGATCGAGCAGCCCGTAGGCATCGTCCTCGATCAGAATCGTATCGGCATCGTTGATGATCTTGGCGATGGCGCTGCGGCGCTCGGGGAGAAGCGTCGCGGTGGTCGGATTGTGCAGCGTCGGAATGAGATAGACCGCTTTCGGTCTATGCGTGCGGCAAGCCTTTGCCAGCGCCTCTGGCAGGATGCCGCCGTCATCCATCGCGACGCCGACGAGTCTGACGCCGAGGCGCGCGGCGGCGGCCCTGATGCCGGGGAAGGTGAGGGCTTCCGTCAGCACGATGTCGCCGGGCCGGGCGAGGTGGGCGAGCAGGTTGAACAGGATCGTCTGTGCGCCGGGAAAGATCACGAGCCTGTCGGCATGGGCATGCGGCACGCGGGGGCGCATCCATCGCGCCGCGACCTCGCGCTCGTGTGCGCTGCCGCCGGGCGGCTGGTAGTTGAGATGCGCGGTCAGGCCCGATTGCGCGCGGATGGCTTCCATCCCGGCGATGATGCGCTCGTCGAGCTGCGCTTCGAGAGGTTGCGGCGGCACGTTCATCGAGAGGTCGATCGCGACGGGATGCGGCAGATCGACCACGCGGCGCGCGCTGGTCTCCGACACGAACGAGCCCTGGCCGACCCGGGCCTCCATGATGCCGCGGCGCCGCGCCTCGGTGTAGGCGCGTGTCACCGTGGTGAGGTCGATGCCGAGCGCCTTTGCCAGCGCCCGCTGCGTCGGCAATTGTTGGCCGCGCACCAGCCGGCCGGCGGCGATATCGGCCTCCATGGCTTCGACGATGCGCTGATAGCGCGGCCCGCTCAGCTCCGAGATTGTAGGGGTCCAATCCATGCAATGAAGGCCCATATCCTTTGAATGTATGGATACAAGATATTATTGTATGGATCGTAGAAAAGGAAGAGGTGGGGTCATGGCGACCGGTTCAGTCTCTCTCACGAAAGCGATGTGGCGCGGTTTCTTGGGCAAATGCCCCAATTGCGGCGAGGGGCACGCGTTCGGCCGTTTCCTGAAGGTGGCGGATACCTGCGACCATTGCGGCGAGGAGCTGTTCCACCAGCGCGCCGACGATTTCCCGGCCTATCTCGTGATGGTCGTCGTCGGCCATCTCGTGGTGCCGGCAATCCTCGCGGTCGAGACCGCCTATGCGCCGGCCGTCTGGCTGCAACTGGTGGTGTGGCTGCCGGTGACGTTGTTCGCTTCGCTCGCGCTGTTGCAGCCGACCAAGGGTGCCATCGTCGGGCTGCAATGGCAGATCGGCATGCATGGTTTTGAGGCGGGCAAGCTGCGGCGCGAAGCCGGTCGGCCTGCAGCCGTCCTCGTGAAGGTGAACGCGCGCGCGGCTTAAGGGGCCGTAGCGTTTACATCGCGGGACCGGCCGCTACACTCCATCGTACAAACAAGAACGATGGAAACGCCGATGGCCGCACGCTCAAAAACCTTCCTGCTTTGTCACGGCGCGTGGTCCGGCGGGTGGGCCTGGAAGAAGATGCATCCGTTGACGGCAAAGGCCGGCCATCGCCTCATTGCGCCGACCTATACCGGGCTCGGCGAGCGCGCGCATCTGGCCAGTCCCGCGATCGATCTCAACACGCACATCCAGGACATTCTCAACGTCATCAGGTTCGAGGATCTCGAGGACATCGTGCTCCTCGGCCACAGCTATGGCGGCATGGTCGCCACCGGTGTCGCCGATCGCGCGCGCGAGCGGGTGACGCAATTGATCTATCTCGACGCCTTCGTGCCGCGTGACGGCCAATCGCTGTTCGATCTCCATGAGGGCGGGCGCGAGCCGATGCGCAAGGCAGCTGGCTCAGGCGACGGCTACCGCATCCCGCCGAACCCGCCGCCGCCGGACACGCCGCCGGCCGATCTCGACTGGCTCAACGCCCGCCGGATCAACATGCCGATCAAATGTTTCGAGACGAAGCTGAAACTCGAACATGGCGAGCCGGCGATGCCGCGCAGCTACATCTATTGCACGCGCATTCCGCCGGGCGACGTGTTCGGACAGTTTGCGAAGCGCACCAAGAGCGAGGATGGCTGGCGCACTTTCGAACTCGACGCGAGCCATGCACCGAATGTCACGGCGCCGGAGGCGTTGATGGCGGTCCTGGAGAAGATCGTCGGATAGAGAGCCAAAATGGTGAGGGGCCCGATGCATTAACACCGAGCCCCTCGTTGAAAGATATCAGCCGGCCTGTAAGCCGGGTTCTGTAAGGCACCGTCCGCTTGCGCGAACGATACGTGACGGCCATTCCTCTGGGACCATGTTTGCACAGGGCCTCGAGCAACCTACCCGGACGGCGGGCCTGACATCGCCCCGCGGCGTTATCGCTTTCGCGAACAGCCCGCTACGCCGTCCCTATTCGGTTTTGCTCCCGGTGGGGTTTACCATGCCGGCTCCGTTGCCGCAGCCGCGGTGCGCTCTTACCGCACCTTTTCACCCTTACCTGCCTACGCAGCTTGCGCTGCTACGGCACGGCAGGCCCGAGGGCTTGCCGCGCCAAAGCCCCGAAGGGGCGACGGCGGGCGGTTCGTTCTCTGTGGCACTTTCCCTGGGGTCGCCCCCGCCGGACGTTATCCGGCACCGTATGTCAAGGGAGCCCGGACTTTCCTCCCCGGCGGCCTTTCGGCACTTGCCGGAGCGGCCGTCCGGCCGACTGACGGCTTACGCATGAAGCATTTGTGTCGGTTCCGCAAGCCGATAACGCCATGCACGGTTCGCCCGAAATAATTTATCCTGAAGATGTCGTTGGGTGCGTGTCCCGTTCGACTGGATGTCGGCGATCCAGCCGTGCAACAGGAGTTAACCGATGCAGTATTTGCTGATGATCTACCAGAACGAAGCCGAGTACGCGAATATGCGTCCGGCGGCCGGCCAGCAGATGACGGCGGAATATCAGACCTTCACGCAAGGCATCATCCAGAGCGGCAATTTCAAGGCCGGCGACCGTTTGCAGCCGACCACGACCGCGACGACGGTCCGCGTGCGCGACGGCAAGACCCTGACGACCGACGGCCCGTTTGCCGAAACGCGCGAGCAGCTCGGCGGCTATTACCTGGTGGAGGCCAAGGATCTCGATGCTGCGATCGAGATCGCGTCGCGGATTCCGTCGGCGCGTATCGGCTCGATCGAGGTGCGGCCGATCTGGGTCTACGACAAGTCGCGCATCGGCGCATGACGCTGTCCGAGATCGACAAGATCTTCCGCGACGAGGCGGGGCGGGCGCTGGCCACGCTGATCCGCCTCGTCGGCGATTTCGATCTCGCCGAGGACGCGCTCCAGGACGCCTTTGCGGTGGCACTGGCGCGCTGGCCGGCGTGCGAGGTCCCCGACAATCCGCGTGCTTGGCTGGTCAATGTCGCCAGGCACAAGGCGATCGACCGTATCAGGCGCCAGGCCGTTTTCCGCGGCAAGGAGCAGGCGCTCGTGCACGAGCTCGAGCTGAACGCGCAGGCGCCCGCCGAGCCGCCGGCAATGCTCGACGGCGACATGCTGCGGCTGATCTTCACCTGCTGCCATCCTGCGTTTGCGGCCGAAGTCCAGGTCGCGCTGACGCTGCGGACCGTCTGCAGGCTCTCCATGGCGCAGGTCGCGCGCGCCTTCCTCGTCAGCGAGGAGGCGATGGCGCAGCGTCTCGTCCGTGCCAAGCAGAAGATCCGGCTCGCCGGCATTCCCTATGAGGTCCCCGAGCGCGACACGCTGGTGCCGCGGCTCGAGGGTGTGCTTGCCGTGATCTATCTGGTCTTCACCGAAGGCTATGTGGCGACGTCAGGTGCGGATTTGATGCGGCCCGATCTTGCGGTCGAGGCGATCCGGCTTGGCCGCTTGCTCGACCGGCTGTTACCCGATCGCGCGGGGATCAAGGGCCTGCTGGCGCTGATGCTGCTGCACGATGCGCGCCGCGCAGGGCGCCAGACCGCCGCCGGCGACATCGTGCTGCTGGAAGAGCAGGATCGTTCGCGGTGGGACCGTGCACAGATCGAGGAGGGTCTCCATCTGGTGGACGACGCACTGCGCGTGCCCGGCCGGCCGCAGCCCTATGCAGTCCAAGCCGCGATCGCTGCGCTGCATGCGCGCGCGCCGAGCTATGAGCAGACAGACTGGCCGCAGATCGCCGGGCTCTACGAAGTGCTATTGCGCATCAACCCGTCGCCGGTGATCGAGCTCAACCACGCGGCGGCGGTGTCGATGGTCGATGGGCCGGCACGTGCGCTCGATCTCGTGGATGCGACTACTGCGCGCGGCGGGCTTCGTGGCTACGAGCTGTTGCCGGCCGTGCGGGCCGATCTGCTGCGGCGGCTTGGCCGGAAGGAGGAGGCACGCAAGGCCTATCGCGCGGCGACGGAGGCGACGCTGCTCGAGCCGCTGCGCCGGCTGTACGCGCGAAGGATGCGGGAGATGGAGTAGTCGCCACATACTCCGTCATTGCGAGGAGCACTTGCGACGAAGCAATCCAGACTGCTTCCGCGGAGGCAGTCTGGATTGCTTCGCTTCGCTCGCAATGACGGGGTGTGTGGCAGTCGTCGTCACTTCGTCGCGACGGTCGTAGCCTCCTGAGGGAGACTCCCCAACAGCGCCTGCAAGGTCGACAGCGTCGAGTGATCCGCGACCCCATCCAGGCGCGCCGGGCGGAAATGGCGCTGGAAAGCGGTGACGACTTCCATGGTCGCGGCGTCGTATTTGCCGGTGAGGGGAACGCCGTAGCCGTATCTGGCGAGCGCCTGCTGCAAGCTCAGCACTTCGTCGCTGATGGTGCCGAGCATCAGGCTCTCGCCGCGCACCACCGGCGCGGGCGTGACCCAGTGGCCGACCCCGGAATTGGCCAGCGAATGCCACGGAAATTTTTCGCCGGGATCTTTCTTGCGCGCCGGCGCCACGTCGGAGTGGCCGAGCACCCGGTGAGCGGGCACCTTGCGGCGAAGCATGATGCCGCGGCACAGCGCGATCACGGCGGCGATCTGGCGCAGCGGAAACTCCGGATAGCCCCAATCGTGGCCGCGATTGACGATCTCGATCCCGATCGAGCAGGAATTGATGTCGTCCTCGCCGGACCAGGACGAGACGCCGGCATGCCAGGCGCGCCTGGCCTCCGGCACGCATTGCACGATGCGGCCGTCTTCCAGCACGACATAATGGGCCGACACCTCAGTGCCCGCGGAGCAGAGCCGCGCCAGCGCACCTTCGACGTCGGGCATGCCGGTGTAGTGCAGCACAATCATATCGGGTTGGCGGCCCTTGTTGCGGTCGCCATGGTTCGGCGAGGGGATGATGTCGGAGACGATCGAGGAATCCGGCTCGAACGTCCGCATGTTCGCGGCGGCTTTGGGAACCGGCAGAACGCGTTGACGCTTCGAATCAGATCCAGAGGGCGTGGACGAACCGGACGACATAAATAGCTCGAGACAGACAGAGAGTGGGCCAAGCCCTTCTCTTTACTATTCCTTTACCCTCCACCGTGCGCAACCGCGCGACGAGGTTAACGGATGCATTTTGGCGCATGTGTGTGGATGAAGCATCACCGCCGCGTCAGCTTTTCGACTTGTCGCGAGCCGATCAACGCTTTCTTAACGCTAAGGGCCGTTACTGAGAGATGAAGAGCCGACCCGCGTCCGGAGGCGGCCAAAGCGTATTTTGGCTCGAAATCCCATGGCTGCCCGACAAATTCCAAGGGGAATACTGGGTTGGTGGCCCGGGACGACCGGGCACGGTAACCATATCGGACGGGGGTTGGGTCGTGGAACCGCCGCGACGCGGAATCATTCGAGGCGTTATGAGCTTGTTCGTCCCCGATCTCACTTGGGAGTCCGGCGGGGCGATCGGCAGGCCTGGCGCATGAGCTCGGCTCCGCACATCCCCGTTCTTGGCCGCGAGGCCATCGACCACCTCGCCCCGCGCGAAGGTGGCCTTTATATCGACGCGACCTTTGGTGCCGGCGGCTACAGCCGCGCGATCCTCGACGTGCCGGGAACCCAGGTGATTGCCATTGATCGCGACCGTACTGCGATCGAGGGCGGCGCCGAGCTCGTCGCACGCTCGGCGGGCAGGCTGACCCTCGTTGAAGATCGTTTCTCCAACCTCGCCGAGGTCTGCGCGGCTCAAGGCATCGATGGCGTCGACGGCGTCGTGATGGACGTCGGGGTATCCTCGATGCAGCTCGACCAGGCCGGCCGCGGCTTCTCGTTCCGCCTCGATGGTCCGCTCGACATGCGGATGGGGCAGGCAGGCCCCACTGCGGCCGATGTCGTGGCGCGCGCCTCGGAAGGCGATCTCGCCGACATCATTTATCTTCTCGGCGAAGAGCGGCAGTCGCGCCGGATCGCCCGCGCTATCGTCGCGGACCGTCAGGAGACGCCGTTCACGACCACGCGCGCGCTCGCCGAGCTCGTCGGCAGGGTGGTTCGGTCCAAGCCCGGCGATATTCACCCGGCGACGCGGACGTTCCAGGCCCTGCGCATCTTCGTCAACGAAGAGCTCGAGGAACTCCAGAGCGCGCTCATCGCTGCCGAGCGCGTGCTCAAGCCCGGTGGTCGCCTCGTTGTCGTCTCGTTCCATTCGCTGGAAGACCGCATCGTCAAGAATTTCCTTAGCCTGCGCAGCAAGACGGGTGGCGGCTCACGCCATTTGCCGGAAGTGTCTCAGGCGGTGCCGAGTTTTCAGCTGCTGACGCGGCGGCCGGTGATCGCGGGCGAAAACGAAGTCGCGCATAACCCGCGTGCGCGATCGGCAAAACTGCGCGCCGGCGAGCGCACCTCGGCGCCGGCGCATGACGAGCGCGAGCAATCGTCCTGGCCAAAACTCTCCGACGTCATGAGAGGTGGCTAGCGCATGCGCTTCATCCACCTCCTCGTCATCGGCGCGCTGATCTTCGCGGCAGCCTATGTCTATAGGATCAAGATGGACTCCACGGCGCGCACCGAAAAGGTGCTGCGGCTGCATGCGGAGATCCGCGAGCAGCGCGATGCGATCGCGGCGCTGCGCTCCGAATGGGCCAAGCTCGATGCGCCCCTGCGCCTGCAGGGCCTGTCCGATCGGCATCTGCAGCTCAAGCCGGTCAACGGCACGCAATATGACTCACTGAAGAATCTGCCCGAGCGCCCGCCGCGGATGTTCAGGCCGGGCGAGCCGGATCCGATCGGCGCCATGCTCAACACCATCGAAGCCGCCAGCGATCCCGATAATGTGACGGGCTCCGTACCTCAGCCCGAGGACAAGCCATGAATGCTGTGACCCCGGCCAAACCGGCAGAAAAGCCGACTGAGCCTTGGCGCCAGCGCCTGATCCGCAGCCTGCTGTACGGGCGCAACGTCGATCGCGCGGCCAAGGCGCGGGCGCGCGTCGGCCTGGCGATGCTCGCCTTTGGCGCGGTCTACGCCCTGATCGGCGGCCGGCTAGTGATGTTCGCGATCGGCGCCGACGCCCACGGCGCGCGCCGCGCCGCGGCGCAGGAGGTGGTCGCGACCGCGCGGCCCGACATCGTCGATCGCAACGGCGCGATCCTCGCGACCGACGTCAAGGCGTCGAGCCTGTTCGGCGAGCCGCGTCGCATCATCGACAAGGACGAGGCAATCGAACTTCTGACCGCCACGGTGCCCGACCTCGACGAGGCCGAGGTGCGCGAGCGCCTGAAGACGCGCAAGGGCTTCGTCTGGCTCAAGCGCGAGATTACGGCAAAGCAGCAGCAGGACATCCACAAGCTCGGCATTCCCGGCATCGGTTTCCTGCGCGAGAACAAGCGCGTCTATCCGACCGGCAACGAGGTCGCCCACCTCATTGGTCTCGTCAACATCGACAACCAGGGCATCGCGGGCATGGAGAAGTGGCTCGACAATCAGGGGCTCGCCGATCTCCACCGCGCGGGCTTTGCCACCGACCGGCTGCAAAAGCCGATCGAGCTGTCGGTCGATCTGCGCGTCGAGCACGCCCTGCGTGACGAGCTGCTGAAGGCCAAGGAGAAATACCACACCAAGGCTGCCTCCGGCATCGTCTCCAACGTCAAAACGGGCGAGATCGTGGCGATGGTCTCGCTTCCGGACTTCGACCCCAACAATCCGAAGGAAGCGCACGACCCCGACCGCATCAATCGCCTGACCACCGGCGTCTACGAGATGGGCTCGACCTTCAAGGCGTTCACGCTGGCGATGGCGCTCGATTCCGGCAAGATCAATCTGAACACGTCGTGGGATGCACGCGGAAACCTGCACTACGGCAAGTTCACGATCCACGACAGCCATCCGCTCGGACGCTTCATCAACACCAAGGAAGTGTTCACGTTCTCGTCCAATATCGGCGCCGCCCGGATCGCGCTCGGACAGGGCGTCGAGGCCCACAAGGCATTCCTCGGCAAGATGGGCCAGTTGACGCGGCTGCGCACCGAACTGCCGGAAAGCGCGGCTCCGCTGATACCGCGCCGCTGGGGCGAGCTGAACACCGTGACCATCGCGTTCGGCCAAGGCATGTCGGTGGCGCCGCTGCAGGCGGTGATGGGCATCAACGCGCTGGTGAACGGCGGCTATTTGATTCCGCCGACCTTCATGAAGCGCAGCGAGTCCGAAGCGGCGGCGATGGCCAAGCGCGTCATCAGGACGGAGACCAGCGACAAGATGCGGTTCCTGATGCGGCTCAATGCAGAAATCGGCACCGCCAAGACCGCCGACGTCAAGGGTTACTACGTTGGCGGCAAGACCGGCACGTCCGAGAAGGTCATCAACGGCCGCTATGCCAAGAAGCGGGTGCTCAACTCCTTCACCGCGATCATGCCCTGCGACGATCCGAAATATCAGATCCTGATCATGCTGGACGAGCCCCAGGCCATTCCCGAAACGAAGGGTTTCATCACCTCGGGCTGGAACGCGGTGCCCACGGGCGGCAAGGTGATCGAGCGGATCGCGCCGCTTCTGGGTGTCGAGCCGCGATTCGACCTGCCGCCGTCCGAGCGCCTTATTCTTGCAGCATCCAGGACAACCCAGTAATCAACCGGGTGGGCCGTTGCCGCTGCTGAGTCGGGATTTCCCTGCAGATTCGGCGATCCGGTCCGGCATGTCGACTGGAAGACCATGAAGCTGCGCGACCTCCTCGATCAGGACGTTCAGGGCAATGACGCCGCAATCGAGCCCGCGGTCGCGGCGCTCGACGTGACCGGCGTTGCGCTCGACAGCCGCGCGGTCAAGCCAGACGATCTCTTCTTCGCACTTGCGGGCAGCAAGACCGACGGTGCGCGCTTTATCGATGCCGCGATTGCCGCAGGCGCGGTGGCGGTCGTCGGCGACCATGCGCCTGACGGCTGCAAGGTGCCGTTCATCACAGTTGCCAATCCGCGCCGCGCGCTGGCGCTGGCCGCGGCAAGATTTTTTCCCGCGCAGCCTGCGACAATTGCGGCGGTGACCGGCACCAGCGGCAAGACCTCGGTCGCCGCATTCACCCGGCAGATCTGGGAACGGCTCGGGCACGCCTCCGCCAGTATCGGAACCATCGGCCTGGTCTCGCCGAAGCGTACCGTCTACGGCTCGCTGACGACGCCCGATCCGATCGCGCTGCACCGGCAGTTGGACGAGATCGCGCGCGAGGGCGTCACGCATCTCGCCTTCGAGGCCTCTTCTCACGGGCTCGACCAATATCGCCTCGACGGCGTGCGCGTGTCCGCCGGCGGCTTCACCAATCTCTCGCGCGACCACATGGATTACCATCCGACCGTCGCGCATTATCTCGCGGCCAAGCTCAGGCTGTTCCGCGAACTTGTCCCGCCGGGGGGCGCGGCCGTGATCTCCGCCGATCATGATTGCTCGGCGGAGGCGATCAGTGCTGCGAATTCGCGCGGCTTGCGCGTGATGGCAGTCGGTCGCAACGGCGACGGGGCGGGCGAGGGCATTCGTCTCGCCGGTGCGGAGGTCGAAGGATTTTCACAAGTGCTCGCGCTCGAACATCGCGGCAGGCGGTATACGATCCGGCTGCCGCTGGTCGGCGAGTTCCAGATCGAGAATGCGCTGGTGTCGGCTGGCCTCGCCATCGGCACCGGCGGCGACGCCGCGGACGTGTTCGCGAGCCTCGAACATCTCGAAGGCGCCAAGGGCCGGTTAGAGCGCGTCGGAGAGCGCAACGGTGCGCCGATCTTCGTCGACTATGCGCACAAGCCCGATGCGCTGGCCAAGGCGCTGCAGGCGCTGCGTCCCTACGCCAGGCGCAGGCTGGTCGTCGTGTTCGGCGCCGGCGGCGACCGCGATGCCGGCAAGCGTCCGATCATGGGCGAGATCGCCGCCGGCAACGCCGACGGTGTCATCATCACCGACGACAATCCGCGCAGCGAGAAGCCGGAATCGATCCGCGCCGAAATTCTCGCCGCCGCCAAGGGCGCCCGCGAAATCGGCGACCGGGCCGCGGCGATCCGCACCGCGATCGCCGAATTGGAAGATGGCGATGCGCTGCTCATCGCCGGCAAGGGCCACGAGACCGGGCAGATCGTCGGCGGAGAGGTTTTGCCCTTCAGTGATCACGAGGCGGTCGCCGCCGCATTAGCGTCGAGGATTGCATGAGCGCGCCCATATGGACGGTGGCCGAAGTGGCGCGCGCGCTGGGCGCCGCCGGATCGTTCCCGGACACGCCGATCGACTTCGTCACCCAGGACAGCCGGCTGGCGAAGCCGGGCAGCCTGTTCGTCGCGCTGAGCGGCACGCCAAGCGGCGGCTTCATTTCGGCCTTCGCCAGCGCGCGTGACGGCTGGGAGTTCGCGGACAAGGCGGAAGCCTCGGGCGCGGTCGCGATGATCGTGCCGCACGAGATCGCGGGCATCCGCATTCCCCAGATCGTCGTCAAGGACACGCTGATCGACGGCCTCTGGGGCCTTGGGCGCGCGGCCCCCCCCCGCGGCGACCGGGCCGGGGTGGGGGGCCCCCGGCGCGCGGGGCGCAAACGCGCGCGGCGAGCCCTTCCAGCGTGCCGCGCAGCTCGATGGAATCGGAGATGTCGCGCTCGGAGAACGCCTTCACCA